>NZ_JBHYGR010000121.1:0-28851 GCF_042738155.1 Kitasatospora sp. NPDC059088
TCCTTGTTCGAGTAGATCGAGTGGATCACCAGCTGCAGCAGCTGGCGGGTCTCCGCCTGGAACTCCAGCGTCTGGGTCGGGCTGGCCACGGGAGGGGTCTCCTTCGAGAGGTGGGAAGAGGGGGCCGGGTCGTCGCAGCCGGCCAAGTGGCCGGTCCGCTCACGGTCAGACATGGCTGAGGGGCTGATAGGGCTGCTCGGGGCGGCTGTGGCCGGGGCGGGCGGTGCCGTAGCACGAGAGGTAGAGCTTCCATCCGTCTCCGCATTCCAGCGTGGCGCCGTAGCGCACGGCGGGCGGGTTCGGGCGGGTGCTGTACCGCTCGGCGCGCACGACGTCCCCGCACGGATCGGACGCGGCGGCGACCAGGGCCTGCTCGACGAGGGCCACAGCAACCGGTTGGCCGGTCAGGTCCGGTGCCTCCACGCCCTCGGCCTTGGCCGGCTCCGTGGTGGGCGCGGGGCCGAGGGCGCCGGTGACGGACCACCACACCTGTCCGCCGCCGTCCAGGGTCACGGCCAGTCCGTAGGGGCTGTCGTCGTCCCGCTTGCGGGCGCCGGCGATGCCCGCAATACCGGGCGCGCGCGTGATCAGCAGCTGCTGCAGGTCGGCTGGGGTCATGGGTGTCGATCGGGGTCGGGGGACGGCACGCCGTCACCGGAAGGCGGTCATCGCGTCAGGCCTCTCGGGGAAGCGCGCGTCACGTTCTGCGGGGCCGGGGGCAGGCTCGCGTCGGCGGTCCGAGCCCCCGCCAAGGTGTGGCCCAGGGCCTCAGGGGCCAGCCGGGGGCGTGCGGCGCTGCCGGTCGCTGTCCGCACGCAGCTGCTCGGTGTGGGCACTGAGCTCGTCCAGGCGGCCGGCGATCTTCGGATGCTCCGCCGCGAGGAGGGGCCGGGTGTCGGCGAGCGGGGCGAGCAGGAGCGCGGGATCGTGGTGGCCCAGCGCGTCCAGCAGGCGTTCCATGGCGGGGGCCGCCGGTGTGGTGAGGTCGTCCAACGCGCCGATCTGTCCGGCCAGGCGGCGCAGTTCCACCGCGTTGTCGCGGGCCCAGGTGGTCACCGCCCGGTCAGCGGCGCGCTGGTCGCGCGTGGCCTGGACGCGCTGCTCCCCGGTGCTGCCCGCCTCGGTGCCGGCATCGGCGTTCGGGCGCATGCGCAGGTAGCGCCGCTCCGCGGCCTGCCGGCTCTGCACGCCCATGGGTTCGGCCAGATCCGCCCAGGTGGCACCGGCGCCGCGGGCGGTCTCGATGAGCCCGGTCTCCCAGCCGGCGAGTTCCTCACGCAGGTGGCGCAGCATCATGAGCGCCGACAGGGCCCCGGCGGGATCGCGCTGCCCCGAGTCGTCCGGGGGCGCGTGTCGCGCCGTGCGGGCAGCGGCGTCCATCATGCCCAGCGCGGCAGCAGCGGCCAGGAAAGAGGCCGGTCCCACTCCGGTCCCGCCGGTGTCCTGCACGTCCATTCCACGTCACTCTTTCGCTGACTGGGTCACTGTCGTCTTATGGATGACATCCTACAGCGCGTCGTGTCGCGTCGCACCAGTCCGATCGGCGCAGTCGGGAAAGAGGTCGTTTCGGTCGGCCCGCCCCGGTCGCCTGGAACTGCAGGCGGGAAGGGGTCTGCCACAGGGGTGCCGAGAGCTCTGCGGTTTGTCTGTCGCGGACCCCTACCGCTTGATGCGGCGACGCTCATCGGGCCCTCGCCGGTGGGGAACGAGGCTTCCTCTCGGTGCAGTCGAGCGATGTCGGCATGACCGCCCCGGAACCAACCGGGCGACGTTGCCACGGGTGACCGAGCGCGAAACGAAATCGCTCGTTGCATCGAGGGCGAGGTGATCCAGGAGACCGCCGGCCGGTTCGGTGGCGCGGCGCGATGGCCACCGCTGTCGGCGCCAGGGCTGACCTCCAGAGTCGCCGCAGACGGGCCCGTGCGGCCCTTGACGCGGGCTCGGCTGGCGCCGGAGCAGTCGAGCCCCGCTGTACGCGGCGTCAGGTGCTCGCTGCCCAACACGCCCAACGCCCGCTGGACCACCCCTCGGGGTGGTCCAGCGGGCGTGTGAGGCACTTGGCTCTTCCAAGGTTGGTCAGGCCCGGGTCTCGCCCGTGCTCGCCGCGGTCTCAGCGCGCGGAGCGGGCGTGCCGCGGTCCTGCGGAGCGTGTCGTACGGACCACGGCGGCCCGCGGCCGGGTGCGGCGGTGGACGGCTGTGGGCGCCAGCGCGGTCAGGATCGCGGCCAGTGCGAGCGGCAGCAGCAACAGCAACAGGGTCGTGGTCATCCGAACACCTCTCAGATTCGAATGCGGCTACCGCCGGGATTGGGGCGCAGTGCTACCAGCGGTACCAGCGGCCCCGGCCTCCGGAGGCGCTCGTGCCGCGGGCCACGAATCCCACCAGCCAGACGACGAGCACGATCACGGCTGCCCACCACAAGAGCTTCATCGCGAACCCGAGCCCGAACAGGAGCAGAGCCAGCAGCAGGACCAGAAGAAGGGGAACCATCGTTACCTCCGAGTCGGTGTCGCGAGACCGGATGCCCCGGGTCGGCACGAACATGCGCAGGAATCCTCCAGCCGATCCAGGGCAGACGGACTTCCCGACAGGCAGCCCCACAGGCTGCCCCGGGGGCCCGCCGGCACTGGCCCGGTGCCTGTCCGATTCGACGAGAGGACCAGACCGTGAAGACGCCGCAGGAGAAGCAGGGCCACGACGAGGAGCTCCAGCCCCACAGCGCGGACCGTGCGCGTTGGGCGGACGGGGAGCGCTGGGTGGAGCCGAACAGTCCCACCTCCCACGAGGCCGGGATCGACGACGACGTTCCCGAGCCGCCGGCGGCCGACGTCGCCGCACCGTGACGGCCCGTCAGCGCGCTGGCTCGGCAGGAGGTTTGTGGCCGGCGCGCCACTGCGCAAGTGTCGTACAGTGAACCGCCGGGACCAGTGAGTCACGTCGCCCCCGGCACCACGTGCGGCCCGGCCACCGATGGTGGTGCCCGGGCCGCCACACTCCGGCCCACCCGCTGGTCGCGCCGTCCGCTGTCGCCCTCTGTTCGCCGGTCCCGGCATGCGAGGCCCGGCTCTCTGGGCCGGTCGGGTAGCCTTCGGTGCGTGCCGGCCGCTGATCTCGCGGGCGACGTGATGCGGGCCCTGCGGGCTGCGGGCTTCCAGCCCCTCCGGGGCGGCGGGGCTGAAGCCGGTCTGTTCGCCCAGGAGCACGATGAAGGGGTGCTGGTGGGCTGGAACCCCGGCCCCGACCTGCTCGGTCCGAGCGCCGAACTGCGCGGCCCGCTCACGGTGGCGCAGCAGCGACAGCGTTCCGAGGGGATCCGGCAGGTGATGGTGACCGCGTTGTCCGTGGTCCTGGTCGAGGCCGGCTTCGTGGTGACCACGCGCGAGAACGCGTTGGTCGTCCGGTGCCGCGTGGGTTCGTAGTCGCCGGCCGGCCCAGGGCGGCGTCCGCGCAGCGCGGAGCTGGGCCGGACGGGGGCGCTCCCAGTCGGTGCTCGGCTCTTCTCGCAGGGTCGCCAGGGCGTGCGAGAGCAGCCGCGAGGCCCACGCCTGCGACAGGCCCGGGCGGGCGCCGATCGGGGAGTGCGTGAGGCTTCGGTGAAGCGCATTGACAGGATCAGCCGATCGCGCGGCGCCGGCGCCGCGGTCGGGGGCCGTGGCGCCAGCAGATCGGCCGCGGTCTCGGTGTGGTTCCTCGACTTCGAGCGCGCTCGATCAGCGGAGACCCGTCATCCTGCGCGGCCAGCAGGTTCAGGGAGCCGGCGGTGCGAGCGTCGGCAGCGGCGTCTGGACGGCCTCGTCCCGGAAGCGACCCAGAACCTCGGTCCACCTGTTCGTCCCGGATCGTCTCCGAAGCCGCCGCCACCAGCTCCACCATTCCCGCCTCACTGCTCGGTCTCGCCTGTACTTCCAGCACGCGGTGCGGCTCGGAGGGCCGTCAGAACAGCAGGGCTACCTCACGCGGCGGCGCCGCAAAATCTATGTTCGCCGGAGTAGACATTGCTTGCGGGCCGGTTTATGGTTTCTCCCGTAGACAGCAGTCGGCGATACCGGCCAGACACGAACTGGCCGGGGTTGTTTGACCGAAGTGCGCAGTTCGGTCCGGCAGTGGAGTTCCGAAGCCAGGCAGGTGTACGGCGGCGACGGGACTGGCTGCCGGACCAGGCGGCCCGCAGGCATCAGGGGCCGCCACCGGCGGTATCGAGCAGTACGCAGTTCAGTGAGTGTGCAGTACCAGCAGTCGCGAAAAGGCAGGACCTCGGCAAAGGCGCTCAGACTGCGGGCGCGCGTGCCCGGGGGTTCGAGCACTGGGTTCCGAGGTCACCGCGGACGCGGGACGACCCGCGGGGCGCGGGCTCTCGAACCAGGTGGGCCGTCACGGCCACCGACCAGCAGGTGCAGTGCCAGCAGTACCGAAGTGACAGACCCATACTACGGATGAACGGAGGGCGCAAGCGCCATCAGGATCGCCCGGCCCGTGAACACTCGTCCGGGCGGACACCGCAGACCCCAACGCAAGGACGGTGGTTCCCGGTCACGCATACGCGATCCCCGCACCCCCTCCCCGGGGCACTGCGGAAGTAGAAGGACCGGCCCAGGCCGGTAGATGGTGTTGTTCCCCTTCGGGGCCCCGGAGCCGACAAGGCGCCGGGGCCCCTCGACGCGTTCCCCAGGAACCAAGAGAGGTGCAGTGACTACGACGACCGACAGGCCCCACACCCCAGACAACCTCGACGACGACGACTACCCCGCCTACACCATGGGGCGCGCCGCCGAGATGACCGGCACCACCCCCGGCTTCCTGCGCGCCCTGGGCGAGCAGGGCCTCATCACGCCGCTGCGCTCCGGCGGCGGCCACCGCCGCTTCTCCCGCTATCAGCTGCGCATCGCGATGCGAGCCCGCGACCTCGTCGACCAGGGCACCGCCATCGAGGCCGCCTGTCGCATCGTCATCCTCGAAGACCAACTCGAAGAAGCCCTGCGCATCAACGAACAACTCCGCCGCTCCCAGCGCGGCCAGAAACCCGCCGCCGACACCTGACCCACCTGCCGCCCTGCGGTGAGTGCCAGGCGCTCATCGCACGCCGCCCCGATCGCTGGTCTGCCGCACTGGCGGGGACCAGTGCGGGGACGCCCGGAAAGGCCGCCTGCAGCCATCCCCGGAGTTCACGCCCGGGGTGTCTGCAACCGTTCTGCCCGGTCATGACGCGTGCCCCGCGGCGGCGCCACGGGCCAGGCATGCTTCTCCTTGGTCGGACCATGCTTACGCCCCCCACAGCGGGCGTGCCCGCCCTCGCTCCGCGACCGCCCGCGTCATGAGCGCCGTATCCGTGGACGCCGAAGCAACCCTGTCAAGGTCCGTCCTCCTTGTGGGCCGGACCGCACAAGCCGCGCGCCAAGCGCGCAACTGCGCCGTCCCACCTCGCTCTTGACCTGGTCGCGCCCGCCCGCCGGCGGTGCGCCTGTGCGTGCGGGTGCTCTACCAGAGCGCTCGGCCCGCTACGGCGGGACTGTGCCCCCGCACGTGGGCCGTCAGGTCAGACGTCCGCTTCGCGGGCGCACCCCGGGCCGCCGAGACCGCGGCCGCATGGAGTACCAAGTGGCCGTCCCCGCCGAATTCGACCTGCCCGCCCCTACCATCCAGCTGCGGCCGGGATCAGGCGACCTCCTGCTGGACGCAGTGGGCGACCTCGCCCCAGGACACCGCTCGGTCGCTGGCCGCTGCTGTGGAGAGCGGGCTGAGCACGCTTGCCGTCCTGGGGGAACTGGTGGTGGACATGTCCCGGGTCGCGTTCTGCGACTCCGGCGGCCTCAACACCCTCATCCGCGCCCGCCTGCAGGCCCGCGAAGCAGGGGCGGAGCTGCACCTGCTGTGCCCGACCGGGCTGGTCGTGGACCTGCTATGCCGTACCCGGGCGGCCCAGGTGCTGCGCGTGAGTCCGGACCCTGCGGCGACGACCCTCGCGTCCGGGAGATCCGCGGCTCCTGTAGGGCCGCACCGGCAGACGCTACTGGCCTTGGCGTTCCTTCAGCGCGTACCCCGAGTCGCCCGAGATTGCTGGGCTGGACGGTCCGGATCGTGCGACGATGCCGGTATGAACCGACTCGCGAACGCGACGTCGCCGTACCTGCTCCAGCACGCCTCCAATCCGGTGGATTGGTGGCCATGGGGAGAGGAGGCGATCAATGAAGCCAAGCGGCGGGACGTGCCCATCCTCTTGAGTGTGGGCTATGCGTCCTGCCACTTATGCTTCTAGGAATTCATTGGTGTCATGTGATGGCGCACGAGAGCTTCGAGGACGCGGAGCTCGCCGGGTACCTGAACGAGCGGTTCGTCGCGGTCAAGGTGGACCGGGAGGAGCGGCCGGACGTCGACGCGGTGTACATGGAGGCCGTGCAGGCGGCGACCGGGCAGGGCGGGTGGCCGATGACGGTCTTCCTCACGCCGGGTAAGGAGCCGTTCTACTTCGGCACCTACTTCCCGCCCGCCCCGCGGCACGGGATGCCGTCCTTCCGGCAGGTGCTGGAGGGCGTGGACGCGGCCTGGCGGGACCGGCGGCAGGAGGTCGGCGAGGTCGCCGCGCGGATCCGGGCCGACCTCGCGGAGCGCGCCGCCGTCTACTCGGCCGGCGCCCACCACCCGCCGGCCGACGCCGACCTGCACCAGGCCCTGGTCACCCTCAGCCGGGAGTTCGACCAGGCCCGTGGCGGCTTCGGCGGGGCCCCCAAGTTCCCCCCGGCCATGGTGATCGAGTTCCTGCTCCGCCACCACGCCCGGACCGGCTCCGAGGCCGCCCTGGAGATGGCCGTCCGCACCGCCGAGGCGATGGCCCGCGGCGGCATCCACGACCAGCTCGGCGGCGGCTTCGCCCGCTACGCCGTGGACGCCGACTGGGTGGTGCCGCACTTCGAGAAGATGCTGTACGACAACGCCCTGCTGCTGCGCGCCTACCTGCACCTGTGGCGGGCCACCGGCTCCGCGCTCGCCCGCCGGGTCGCGCTGTCCACGGCCGACTTCCTGCTGCGCGAACTCCGCACACCCGAAGGCGCGTTCGCGTCCGCGCTGGACGCCGACAGCCTCGACGAGGAGACCGGCGCCTCCGCCGAGGGCGCCTACTACGTGTGGGAGCCCGGCCAGTTGGTCGACCTGCTCGGCCCGGCCGACGCGGCCACCGCCGCCCGGCTGTTCACCGTCACCGCCGACGGCACCTTCGAACACGGCACCTCCGTGCTCCAACTCCTCACCGATCCGGTGGACTTCGCCGAGTACGAGGAGATCCGGCAGCGGCTGCTCCAGGCCCGGGCGGCCCGGCCCGCACCCGCCCGCGACGACAAGGTGGTCGCCGCCTGGAACGGCCTCGCCATCGCCGCCCTCGCCGAGACCGGCGCCCTGCTGGAGCGCCCCGACCTCGTCGAGGCCGCCGAACGCGCCGCCGACCTGCTGCTCGCCGTCCACCTCACCCCCGACGGCCGGTTGCTGCGCACCTCCCGGGACGGCCGCCCCGGCACCAACGCCGGTGTCCTGGAGGACTACGCCGACACCGCCGAGGGCTTCCTCGCCCTCTACGCCGTCACCGGCGAGGCGGAATGGCTCCAACTGGCGGGCGGCCTGCTCGACACCGTGCTCAAGCACTTCACCGACGAGGACTCCGGCGCCCTCTACGACACCGCCGACGACGCCGAGGAACTCATCCGCCGCCCCCAGGACCCGACCGACAACGCCACCCCCTCCGGCTGGACCGCCGCCGCCGGCGCCCTCCTCGGCTACGCCGCGTACACCGGCTCCGAGCGGCACCGCACCGCCGCCGAACGCGCCCTCGGCATCGTCGGCGCCCTGGCCGCCCGGGCCCCCCGGTTCATCGGCTGGGGCCTCGCCGTCGCCGAGGCCCTGCTCGACGGGCCGCGCGAGGTCGCCGTCGTCGGCCCGGTCGACCACCCGGCCACCGCGGCGCTGCGTCGGGCCGCGCTGCTCGGGACGGCGCCCGGCGCCGTCGTCGCGGTCGGCGAGCCGGGCGAGGCCGCCGCCGAGGTGCCGCTGCTGGCGGACCGCCCGCTGGTCGGCGGCGCGCCCGCGGCGTACGTCTGCCGGCACTTCGCCTGCGAGGCGCCCACCACCGATCCGGCGGTGCTCGGCGAGCGGCTCGGCGTCGTCGTGGCCGTGGGCGAATAGTCGTGGGCGAATAACCGTTGGCGCACGGGCGTCGAGCGGGGTGAAGATGGTCCATGACCTGGACGCTCAGCACCTCGCTCGACGACTTCCGCCACCACGCGGGCGACTTCCTGGCCACCCGCCCGGCCGAGAACACCGTCCTGCTCACCGTCGCCCACCGGCTCGCCGGAGCCGGCCTCGACGCCTTCGGGGAGCGGCCGCCGGTCTTCGGCTGGTGGCGGGCCGGACCGGGCGGATCGGTCGAGGGCGCCTTCCTGCAGACCCCGCCGTTCGCCCCCCGGCTCTCCGCCATGCCCCCGGCCCTGGCCGCCGAGCTGGCGGTCCGCCTGGCCGAGGCCGGCCCCGGGTTCACCGAGGTCGCCGGAGTCGGCGGCGGGGCCGAGCCGGTCCGCGCCTTCGCCGAGGCCTGGACGGCCGCCACCGGCACCGACCACTCAGTCCGGGTCGAGGAGCGGCTCTACCGGCTCGGCCGGCTCACCGACCCGCCGCGCCCGCCCGCCGGCCGGCCCCGGCTCGCCGGACCGCCCGACCGGGAACTGGCGATCCGCTGGTACGAGGAGTTCCTGCGCGAAGTCGAGATCGCCCCCTCCGACGTGGCCCGGGCGGTGGACGACAAGCTGGCCTCCGGCAGCCTCCACCTCTGGGAGGACGCGGGCACCCCGGTCGCCCTGGCCGGCGCCAGCCCCGTGCTCGCCGGAATGTCCCGCATCGGCCCGGTCTACACCCCCGCCGACCGCCGCGGCCGCGGCTACGCCAGCGCCGTCACCGCGGCGGCCTCCGCCCACGCGCTCGGCCTGGGGGCGCAGGAGGTGCTGCTCTACACCGACCTCGCCAACCCGACCAGCAACTCCATCTACCAGCAGATCGGCTACCGGCCGGTGGAGGACTGCCTGGTGGTGGACTTCCGGACGCCGTAACGGAGTTGCGCGGAACGCGGCAAGGCGTCACGCGTCCCTGGTCAGGTGGACGCCGGCCACCCCGGCCACCTTCGTCTCGAAGGGGTCGTGGGACGCCGCCGCCGGTGGCGGCAGGTGGTCGGCGTTCCGGTGGTCGGTGTTCCGGTAGTCGTGCGCGCAGGTGATCAGATGGCCCCCGGCGGTCTTCATGTCGGTGGCGAGCCCGTCCAGCAAGGTCTTCCACGCACTGCCGCACCCCGTCAGCGCCGCCCCGCTCTGCCACCCGGCCAGGCTCCCGGCGGCCGTGGCGCTCGGCTCCGCGAGCTTCGCCGTCTCCTCGGGGACCTTCCCGGCGACCGTCAGCGCATTGCTCCCGGCAGCGGCCAACTCGCCTGGTTTGACGGTGAATCCCGGGTCCTGTCCCATGCGGTTTCCCCCTGACAGCCGCGTCGGTCGCGGACGCTATGGTAGCTGTGAGTGTCGTGGGGGACACAGGGCACACAGGGGGTGCGGGGATGGACATCGCAAGCCTGAGGAACGCCAGACCGGCGGACCTGTACACGGCCGCAGGGGCGTACGACACCTTGTGCAAGGCCATGGCGCAACACGCCACGGACTGGAAGAGCGGGACCGCCGACCGGGCCCACGGCTCCCAGTGGTCGGGGCCGGCGGCCGACGCCGCGATGCCGGTGCTCGACGGTTTCACCGGCAAGATGCGTGCGGCGGTGACGGAGCTCGGCCTGATCGGCAAGGAGATCCGTGACTGCGCCGATGCCATGACGCTGGCCCAGGGCAGGCTCACCACCGCACTGTCGGATGCGCAGGCGAAGGGCTTCACGGTCAGTGACACCGGTGCCGTGAGCTGGCCCGCGTCGACCAATCCGTACCAGGCGCCGGACTGGGAGGCCAAGCAGAAGACAGCCGCCGACGGGATCAGCAAGCAGATCGCCAAGGCGCTGGCCGACGCGGCGGAGGCCGACGACGCCCTGACCGCCGGGCTCAACAGGTTCGCCGGGCACGCCAAGGACAAGTCGGGCCTGGACGAGAAGACGGCCGGCGCCGATGCGTACATGGAACAGTTCGGCGATGCGTCCAACCCGGAGTGGCGGCGGAACATGCCGCTCAAGGGCGCGCCTGCCACCGAGGTCAACTCCTGGTGGAAGGGGCTCGGCCCGCAGGGCCAGCAGTGGTTCCTCAGCCACCACCCGGAGGTGCTCGGGAATCTGGACGGCATTCCGGCGGAGGTGCGGGACAGGGTGAACCGCGACCAACTGGACCATCTGATGAAGGACATCAGGGACAAGAAGCCGGGGGAGCTGAACTCCGGCGAGAAGCACTTCCTCGCGCTCTACGGGCCCATCGACAAGCGCCTTTCGGAGAACACGGGGAAGGAGCCGCCGATCTACTTGCTCGGCCTCGGAAGTGAGGGCCAGGGGCGGGCGATCCTCTCCTACGGGAACCCCGACACCGCCACCGACATCTCCGCCTACGTCCCGGGGATCACCACCACCATGGCGAGCCTCGGGCCTGGTGAGAACGACGGGACCAACGAGGCGGAGAACGGTCTCAACCTCTACCGCGCCGCGAGCGGCAAGGCCCGGGCCGGCCATTTCGTCGCCTCCGTGGTCTGGCTCGGTTACGACTCGCCGGGAATGGACCTCGGAGCCGCGTCGACGAAGGCGGGCAAGGACGGTGCCCCGGCGTACGCGAACTTCCTGAGCGGAGTGCGGGCGAGCCACGAGGGCACCCAGCCCCCGCACGTCACCGCGGTCGGGCACAGTTACGGGTCGTACCTGGTCGGTCAGGCGACCAGGCTCGCCACCCAGCCGGGGTCGCACTACGTGCCGCCGGACGACGTGGTCTTCATCGGCAGCCCGGGTGTCGGTGTGGACAAGGCCGCCGACCTCAGGATGCCCGCTGGTCACGTCTGGGTCGGTGCCGCCGACAACGACGTCGTGACGCACGCCCCGTCGAAGTTCAGCCTCGACCCGGACGAGCGCTGGTACGGCAGGGATCCGTCCAGCAAGCATTTCGGTGCGAACCGCTTCACCGTCGACGACTGGAGCCGTGGCAACCCCGTCGATGCGCACACCAAGTACCTGAACGGGCGGGGCGGGCCCTCGCTGGACAACATCGCGGCCGTCGTCACGGGCAGCGGGGGCGTCACACTGCAGGGTCAACGCGGGTGAAGCGGCCGCGACGCACGCTGGGCTGTTCCGTGGCGGCGGTGGTCGTCCTGGCCACCGGGGTGGGGCTGTTCTACAACGGGTACGGCCCGATGGCCCTGATGGACCGGGGCGCCGGCCTGCTGAGCCCGAGTGAGGCGAAGGCGCAACTCGACGAGACCCTGCGGGCGGCCATGGCAGCGATCAGCCCGCCGCTGGCCTACTCCGGCGGTTCCTACATCGTGGACCGACGTCAGGAGCACGCCGACGGCGAGCCGAACCTGCGCTCCGACGTCCGTGAAGTGGCGTTGGTCCGGACGAAGGTGGTGCCCGCGAAGGTTCCGGTGTTGTTGGACCGGATGACGCAGTTCTGGGGCGGGGATTGCCGGCGCTCCGACACCACCACGGGCAGTCAGACGACGCAGTACACCCAGCTTCACTGCCCCGGGCGGGGGAGCACCCTGGTCACGGTCTCGGTGACGACCGTCACCGCCGACTCGGCCGTGACGGTGGACCTGAGCGCGGATGCCTTCGGGGTGTACTACCGGTCCGAGCAGGACTACGGCGCCCCTCCGATCGGCGAGCGAGAGGCCGGCCGGTCCCCCGCCCCCGACGTCGACGACCCGTACTGGTCGCACTGACCTCGCCGCCTCACTCCCAGTCCCAGCGGATCCCCAGGATGCACGGGCGGATCGCCGTGGCGACCAGGTGGACGCAGTGGTGGCCGTCGAGGGTCAACTCCTCCGTCTCGTACGGGGCTGCGCCGGGGGAGTGGAGGGCGATGCGGTGGCAGCGGACGGGGAGGGCGGCGGGGTGGAAGGTGATCTGGAGGACGTACTGGCCGGCGCCGGAGTTGAAGCCGCGGACGTACTCGCAGCTGGGGGTGGGGGAGGGGGCGTCGTCGAAGCCGTAGCCGAGGAGGTGGGTGTCGCCGGCGCGCAGGCGGCGGTCGAGGAGGAGTTCGGCGGCGAGGAGGTGGTGGGTCTGGTCGCGGCGGATGCGGCCGGGGCGGCAGTTCTCCTCGGCGCGGACGCCGACGAGGGCGGTGTCGCTGCCGGGGTCGCCCTGGTGGAGGGCGAGGTAGCGGTCGATGCCGTCGCGGTGGGCGCGCAGGGCGTGTTGGGAGTCGCGGCGGGTGAGTTGGCGGTCGGGGCCGACGCGGATGCGTTCGATGTGGGTGATGGTGTGCAGGCCGGTGTCGCGGGGGCCGGCGAGGACGGCGAGCAGGCCGTCGACGGCGGTGGGCGGGGAGATCAGGTCGCGGTAGGGGCGGACGGGGGGTCCGGCGGCCGCGGCGGTGCGGCGGGGGCCGAGGAGCCGGGTGAGGGAGTGCTCGGGGAGGTCGAGGACGTCTTCGAGGGCGGCGACGGCGCGTAGTGATTCGGGGCGTTCGGGCCGGCGGCGCCCCTGTTGCCAGTAACTGAGGCTGGTGAGACCGACGTTGACGCCGCGCAGGGCGAGGTGGCGGCGGATGCGGTGCAGGGCGAGGCCGCGGGTGGCGATGGCGGTGCGCAGGGCGAGGTGGAACGGGCCGGTGCGCAGGGCGGCGGCGAGGTCGGCTGGGTCGCTTCGGTGGATGGCGGCCTCCTGGCGGGCGCGGACCGGGTTCCGGGTTTTGACCGTGAATATTCACATCCGGGCGGCGGTTTGTCACCGGTCCGGGCAGCTCGCGCCGGGGTTTCCCGGCTGCGGTTCACATCCGCGTGGGCCCGTTCACAGCGCGGTCGGGGCCGGTCCGGGGCCGTTGACCGGGCCCGGAGTGCGGCGCGATGCTCGGGGCGCGATCCGGACCGCGCCCCCCACAGCACCTCGCTCCACTCGTGCAAGGAGGCATTCCCCCATGCCAGTTCCACGGATACGGCTGCGCCGCGCGGTCTCGCTGCTGGCCCTGGGCGTGCTGGGCCCGGCGCTGACCGCCGCGGTGAGCACCCCGGCGTCGGCCACCCCCACGGCCGCCCCCGCCCCCGCCCTCCACCGGGCCGCGCACCAGGTCCGCCCGGCGGCGGCGCCCGGCAGCACGGCCGATCTGGCCGGCACGTTCAAGAAGCTCAACATCACCATGCAGCAGCAACAGCAGACCAACTGGTGCTGGGCGGCGAGCGGGAACACCATCGCCACCTGGTTCGGCTACAACTACAGCCAGAACCAGTTCTGCAACGCCGCGTTCGGCCGCTCGGTCGACTCCAGCTGCCCGAACAGCCAGGCCTCGCTGGCCGACGTGCAGAACGGGCTGGACTGGGTCGGCATCAACCCGGGTTCGTACGTCACCGGGTACCTGCGCTACACCACCGTGCAGTCCGAGGTGGACGCCAACCGTCCGATCGAGACGCGCATCCAGTGGAGCTCGGGCGGCGGGCACATGCACGTCCTGTACGGGTACGACACCGGCAACAACTGGGTCTACTGGGGCGACCCGTGGCCGTCCAACTACCGCTACAACTGGGCGGACTACTCGTACTACGTGAACAACAACACGTTCTCCTGGACCCACTCCCTGTACCGGATCGGCGCGTGAGGACGACCATGACCGAGCTCAGTACGGCCCGCCGGGCCGCCGTCACCGTCCTGCTCGCCGCCGGCCTCGCGCTGGCGCTCGCCCCGGCCGCGCAGGCCGACGCACCCGGCGCACCCGCAGCGGGCGCACCGGCACCCGGCGCACCCGCACCGGTGCCCGCCGCCGACCTGGCCGGGGCCCGCAGCGCCGTCCAGGACCCGGCGGTGCTCGACAAGGTGGGCCACTTCTTCGCCCGCAAGGGCGTCCCGCCGACCCGACAACTGACCATCGGCGCCGCCGAGGAGGCGAAGGCGGCGAGCGACGCGGCGCCCCGCCTGGCCGGGGACACCGTGCCGGTCTACACCCTGGACGCCGGTTTCGTGTCCGGCACCCCGGGCGCACCGGTGGCGAAGGCCGAGTTCACGGCGAGCAAGGTGGTCGCGGCGGACGGGCAGAGCGCCTCGGTCTGGACGGTCCGCCAGGGCGACTCCTGGCGGGTCGTCAACATCGCCTCCGGCGGTGACGAGAGCGACTACGCGGCGAAGGCGGCCGGCAGCGGCGGCGGTACGGCCTTCCGGGAGCCGCAGGTCAACGCCTGGTACGTGCTGCGCGACGGCCGGGTGCTGCCGCTGGACGACGAGGCCCGGCGCTCGGTGGGCGCGGGCGGGGTGTCGCTGGCCGGGTACCAGCAGCTGGTGCACCAGCGGTACGGGGACAAGCTGCCCGGCTCGGCGTACGACCGGGAGGGCAAGGGCGGCGGCTACGAGGTGAACGCCGCGGGGGCGGCCGAGGCTGCCCCGGCCGGGGCGGACGGCGGCTCGGCGCTGCCGGCCGTGACGGCGGCCGCCGCGCTCGGCGCCACCGCGCTGGTGGGCGCCGGCGCGGTACTGCGGCGCAGGCGGGGCAACCGCTGAGACCGCGACGGGGCCCGGCTCTCCACCGAGCCGGGCCCCGTCACGTCACCGTGTGCTCACACCCCGGCGAAGCCGCTCTCCAGCAGCGCGAAGGTGCGGTCGACCAGGTCGGCGATGTCCTCCCGGCCGTCCTGCGCGGCCCACTGGAGCACGGCCTCGGCGGTGGCGGCGCCGATGGCGGCGGCCGTGACCCGCATCTCGTACGTGGGGTGCTCGACGCCCGCCCGCCGGGTGAGGACGGAGAGGTACAGCTCGTGCGGGCTGTTGCCGGTCCGGAACAGTCCGGCGCGCAGCGCGGGGACCTCGGTGACCAGCCGCATCCGGGTCAGCAGTTCCTGGCGTTCGTGCTGGAGCAGGGCGCGGATCAGGCCGATGAGGGCCTCCCGGCAGGACCGCAGGAAGGGTTCGTCGGCCGGCCGGGCGAGCAGGGCGGCGATCATCGCCGGGTCGTACTCGTCGGTCAGGACGAGGTCCTCCTTGGTGGCGAAGTACCGGAAGAGGGTGGAGGGGGAGACCTCGGCGGCGGCGGCGATCTGCTCGACCGTGGTGTTCTCGTAGCCCTGCTCGGCGAACAGGCGGTAGGCCTCGCGGCGCACGGTCTGCCGGGTCTTCAACTTCTTCCGCTCGCGCAGCGACAGCGGCGCCTCCAGCAGTGCCTGGACCGGGTTGGTCGGGGCGTCCGGGAGGGCCGCGGTCGGCTGCTCGGTCTTCATGGCCCCGATTATCGGTGATCTCCGGCGGTGGCGGGTTCGGGCCGGTCGGCGGGGGTGTCCCGGGTGGGTTCCCCGGCCGGCATCCGGGCCGCGACCAGGACCGCCGAGAACGCCGCGACCAGCCCGGCGACCAGCAGGACCAGCCCCATCCCGTGCACGTACGCCACGTGTGCCGCGGCGGCGAGCGCCGGCCGCCCGCTCTCCCGGGCGACGGCGTCGGCGGCGACCACCGACGCCCCGGCCCGGTGCGCCGCCTCGGCGGGGAGCCCGCCGGTGTCCAGCGCGCCCCGGTAGGACCCGGCCAGCAGGCTGCCGAAGACGGCGATCCCGATCGCGCCGCCGACCTGCCGCAGGGTCTGGAGCAGTCCGGAGCCGACGCCGGCCCGGGCGGGCGGCAGGGTGATCAGGGCGGAGCCCTGGGCGGTGATCAGGGCCAGGCCCATGCCGAGGCCGAGGACGGTGAGCCAGGGCGCGGCCCGCCCGTACCCGTCGGCGCTGCCGGTGCGGCTGCCGAACAGCAGGGCGGCGGCGAGCAGGGCCAGGCCGAGGGTGATCACGGCGCGGGCGCCGAGCCGCGCCACCAGCCGTTCGCTGAGCCGGGCGGCGACGAGCAGGCCGAGCATCATGGGCATCAGCCGCAGTCCGGAGCCGAGGGCGTCGGTGCCGAGCACGCTCTGGAAGTAGAGCGGCAGGACGAAGAAGGCGCCGAACAGGACGAGCGAGATCAGGGTGGCGGCGACCGAGGACCAGCGGAAGGTCGGGTCGGCGAGCAGGGCGAGGTCGAGCATCGGATCGCTCCGGCGGCGGCTGCGCAGCACCAGGGCGGTGAGCAGCACCACCGAGCCGGCCAGGGTGGTGAGCACCAGGAGGTCGGCCCAGCCGCGGTCGGAGCCCTCGATGATGCCGTAGGTGAGCGCGCCGAGGCCGGTGGCGGCGAGGGCGGTCGCGGGCAGGTCGATCCGGGGTGCGGCGGGGTTGCGGGTCTCGGGCAGCAGCAGGAGGCAGGCGACCATGCCGAGCACGGTGAGCGGGACGTTGACGGCGAAGACCGAGCCCCACCAGAAGTGCTGGAGCAGCAGGCCGCCGATCAGCGGCCCGAGCGGGGCGCCGCCGGCGATCGCGGCGGAGAGGATCGCGGTGGCCCGGCGGCGCTCGCCGGCCGGGAAGATCCCGGGGATGACCGCCAGCGACATCGGCATGACCAGGGCGGCGGCCAGGCCCATCGCGGCGCGGGCGGCGACCAGGGTGCCGGGCGAGTCGGTGAGCATGCCGACGGCGGAGGCGAGTCCGAACAGGGCGAGGCCGACGGTGAGCGTGCGGCGGCGGCCGATGCGGTCGCCGAGCAGGCCGGCCGGGAGCATCGCGGCGGCGAAGACCACGGTGTAGGCGTCGACGATCCACTGCTGCTGCCCGGTGGTGGCCTGCAACTGCGAGGCCAGGGTGGGCAGGGCGACGTTGAGGATCGTCATGTCGAAGCTGATCACCAGGACGCTCAGGGCGACGGCGACCAGGGCGAGCCAGCGGCGCGGGTCGGCGGGCACGGCGACCTCCAGGGACTGCGGTTCGAGAAAGCTTCTGTCAAATGACAGTAACTCTCAAAAGAGCCAGACCGTCAATTCGAAAGTGGTGCGATGATCTGATCACTCTCCGTGGTGTGTCCTGGAAGTGCTGCTTCCGCACAAGGAATTGACGCAACGTTGATCTGTCGTTCGCCGCCCCGGGGCGGCTCCGGGTGACTGTCGGTAGATACCATGTGGCAATCGGTCAGTGCTGGCCGGACGCGTGCCGAGAGCGGAGAAGGGGTGGGGCGGCAGGAGCCGACCACGAGCCCGGCGCCGGGAAAGGGGAGCCGAAGTGGCCGACAGTGACGACAGGCAGGCGCGTGCCCAGGTGTGGGGCGGGGCCGTGGTGGTGGGTTCCGCGCTGGCCGTGGTCGCGGCCTACCTGATCAACGGGGCGCCCCTGGTGCTCGTGGTCGCCGGGATCGAGACGCTGCTGGTCATGGTGTACGTCGGCCGGCGCTGGCAGGCGACGCACCGGCGGCCGTCCCGGGCCGGGCACCGGCCGCGGCGCGGCATCCCGGACGCCGCGCACTGCGAGCGCTGCCGCCGGGCCCGGGAGGCGCTGGACGAGCGGCAGGCGCGCGGCCGGGTCGGAGCGGCGGCCGGGTCGGTGCTGCCGGAGTCCGCGGCGGCGGTGCGCCCCGGGCGGTCACGGTCGCAGGCACAGCAGGCGCGGGAGACGCAGCAGACGCAGCAGGCGCGGGAGACGCAGCAGGTCCAAGAGGCGCAGCGGGCACGGTCGCAGCACGTGGTCGGCCCGGAGCCGGATCCGGAGCCGGGCGCCGCCGACCACCCGCCGTACCCGCGCCGCCCGCAGGCCCGCACCGGGTACGAGCGGCCCTGGACGGCCGAACGGGCGGCCACCCGGTCCACGGACCGGACGACCGCCCGTCGGGGTGCGCCGGGTTCAGCCGGCCGCGCTGTACGCCACCAGTGAGACGCCGACGTACTGGACGATGAAGGCTCCGAGGGTGAAGGCGTGGAACACCTCGTGGAAGCCGAACCAGCGCGGTGAGGGGTTGGGCCGCTTGAGCCCGTACACCACGCCGCCGATGCTGTAGAGCACCCCGCCGACGATCATCAGCACCAGGACGGCGACCCCGCCGGTGCGCAGGAAGTCCGGCAGGAAGAAGGCGGCGGCCCAGCCCAGCGCGATGTACACCGGGGTGTACAGCCAGCGCGGCGCGCCGACCCAGAACACCCGGAAGGCGATCCCGGCGAGCGCCCCGCCCCAGGCGACCCAGAGCAGTATCTGCTGGTCGGCGCCGTTGAGCAGCAGGATCGTGAACGGCGTGTAGGTGCCCGCGATGATCAGGAAGATGTTCGCGTGGTCCAGCCGCCGGAGCACGGCGTCCCCGCGCGGGCCCCAGTCGAAGCGGTGGTAGACCGCGCTGACGCCGAACAGCAGCCAGGCGCTGACCGAGTAGACCGCGCAGGCGATCTTGGCCGGTGTGGAGTCGGCCAGGCAGATCAGCACGATCCCGGCGGCGACGGTGGCGGGGAACATCCCGGCGTGCAGCCAGCCGCGCCACTTCGGCTTGTCCTCCCGGCGCTCGGCCGGGTCCTCCCCAGTGCTCTCCGCGAGCGCAGCAGCAGTCATGGGCAGCATGCTACCTGCTACCTACGGCACCGTAGGTTACTGACGCGTAAGGAAGTGGTGCTCATCACTCTTGGACGTTTTGGAGCAATCGGAGTGTGGCGCCGCACACTCCGGCCCGGACGTGAGGGGCGGGCTACTGGCCGGTAATCGTACTTACTGTAGTAAAAGATGCGTCAATTTCGCCGCAGTGCCGCGTTGGAGGCCAATAGCCGGGTCTACGCTGCAAGCACCCTCAGACCCCCGCTACGCCGTCTCCCCGCCGGGACGGCGTGAAACGGAGCGATCGTGTCGTACGAGATCTCTGCTCTCAGCGCATCCGCGCCCACCCGCCACAAGCAGCTGCTCGCTTGGGTGAGCGAGATCGCCGAGCTCACCCAGCCGGACCGCATCGAGTGGTGCGACGGTTCCGACGAGGAGTACCAGCGCCTCGCGGACCTGCTGGTGGCTCAGGGCACCTTCAAGAAGCTGAACGAGGAGAAGCGCCCCAACTCCTACTACGCCGCCTCGGACCCGTCCGACGTCGCGCGCGTGGAGGACCGCACCTTCATCTGTTCCGAGCAGGAGAAGGACGCCGGACCGACCAACCACTGGAAGGCCCCCGCCGAGATGCGCGAGGTCTTCCAGGGCGAGCAGGGCCTGTTCCGCGGCGCGATGAAGGGCCGCACGATGTACGTCGTGCCCTTCTCGATGGGCCCGGTCGGCTCCCCGCTGGCCGCGTACGGCGTCGAGATCACCGACTCCGCCTACGTCGCGGTGTCGATGCGCGTGATGACCCGCATGGGCAAGGCCGTGCTGGAGCAGCTCGGCGAGGACGGGGACTTCGTCAAGGCCGTGCACACCGTCGGCGCCCCGCTCGCCGAGGGCGAGGCGGACGTGCCGTGGCCGTGCAACAGCACCAAGTACATCTCGCACTTCCCGGAGACCAGGGAGATCTGGTCCTTCGGTTCCGGCTACGGCGGCAACGCCCTGCTCGGCAAGAAGTGCTACGCGCTGCGCATCGCCTCGACCATGGCCCGTGACGAGGGCTGGCTGGCCGAGCACATGCTCATCCTCAAGCTCACCCCGCCGTCCGGTGAGGTCAAGTACGTCGCGGCCGCCTTCCCGTCGGCCTGCGGCAAGACCAACCTGGCCATGCTCCAGCCGACCATCCCGGGCTGGAAGGTCGAGACCATCGGCGACGACATCGCCTGGATGCGCTTCGGCGCCGACGGCCGCCTGTACGCCATCAACCCCGAGGCCGGCTTCTTCGGCGTCGCCCCCGGCACCGGCGTGGACACCAACGCCAACGCCATCGACACCCTCTGGGGCAACACCGTCTTCACCAACGTCGCCCTCACCGACGACGGCGACGTGTGGTGGGAGGGCCTCACCGAGGAGCCCCCGGCACACCTCACCGACTGGCGCGGCAACGACTGGACCCCCGAGTCCGGCACCCCCGCCGCCCACCCGAACGCCCGCTTCGCCGTCCCGGCCGCGCAGTGCCCGACCATCGCCCCCGAGTGGGAGGACCAGGCGGGCGTGCCGATCTCGGCGATCCTGTTCGGCGGCCGCCGGGCCACCGCCGTCCCGCTGGTCACCGAGTCCTTCGACTGGCAGCACGGCGTCTTCCTGGGCGCCAACATCGCCTCCGAGAAGACCGCCGCCGCCGAGGGCACCGTCGGCGAGCTGCGCCGCGACCCGTTCGCGATGCTGCCGTTCTGCGGCTACAACATGGGCGACTACTTCGCCCACTGGCTGGAGGTCGGCGCCCAGGCGGACGCCGCCAAGCTGCCGAAGATCTACTACGTCAACTGGTTCCGCAAGAACACCGAGGGCAAGTTCGTCTGGCCCGGCTACGGCGAGAACAGCCGCGTGCTCAAGTGGATCGTCGAGCGCCTGGAGGGCACCGCCGACGGCGTCGAGACCCCGATCGGCGTGCTGCCGAAGGTCGAGGGCTTCGACCTGGGCGACCTCAAGCTGTCCGAGGAGGACCTCGACCTGCTCTTCACCGTGGACGCCGACATCTGGCGCCAGGAGGCCGCGCTGGTGCCGGCCCACCTGGAGCTGTTCGGCGACCACACCCCGAAGGAGCTGTGGGACGAGTACCGGAGCCTGGTCGCGCGCCTCGGCTGAGCCTGAGCCTCAGCCGAGCGAGAGGTCGGCGCGCGGCACGAACCGCGCGCCGACCGAGTGGCAGGACGGCCGGAGTTCCGCCGGGTGGTCTTTCCCCGACCAAGGAGACCACCCGGGCCCGGGACTCCGGCCGTAGTGTTTTCCCGCGCGTGCTCCCCACGCGCGTTTCCCCGCCGGTAGGGCGGGTCACGGCGGGTCAGGGCTGGGTGTAGCCGCTGAGGAAGTCGCCGATCCTGGTCACCGCGTCGGTGATCTCCTCCGGCCGCGGCAGCGTGACCAGCCGGAAGTGGTCCGGCTCGGGCCAGTTGAAGCCGGTGCCCTGGACCAGCAGGATCCGCTGGGAGCGCAGCAGGTCGAGCACCATCTGGGCGTCGTCCTTGATCTTGTAGACCTTCGGGTCCAGCCGGGGGAAGGCGTACAGCGCGCCCTTCGGCTTGACGCAGCTCACGCCCGGGATCTGGTTGAGCAGCTCGTACGCGGCGTCGCGGGAGGCGAGCAGCCGGCCGCCGGGCAGCAGCAGGTCCTTGATCGACTGCCGTCCGCCGAGCGCGGCGGCCACCGCGTGCTGGGCCGGCATGTTGGCGCACAGCCGCATCGAGGCGAGCACGGTCAGGCCCTCGATGTAGCTGCGGGCGCGCTGCCGGTCGCCGGAGAGCACCATCCAGCCGGAGCGGAAGCCCGCGACCCGGTAGGCCTTGGACAGTCCGTTGAAGGTGACGCAGAAGAGGTCCGGGGCCAGGGTGGCCAGCGGGACGTGCTCGGCGTCGTCGTAGAGGATCTTGTCGTAGATCTCGTCCGCGTAGACCACCAGCTGGTGCCGGCGGGCGATCTCGGCGATGCCCTCCAGCACCTCGCGCGGGTAGACCGCGCCGGTCGGGTTGTTCGGGTTGATCACCACGATGGCCCTGGTCCGGTCGGTGACCTTGGCCTCGATGTCGGCGAGGTCCGGGTACCACTCGGACTGCTCGTCGCAGCGGTAGTGCACCGCGGTGCCGCCGGCCAGCGAGACCGAGGCCGTCCACAGCGGGTAGTCCGGCGCGGGGACGAGCACCTCGTCGCCGTCGTCCAGCAGCGCGGTCATGGCGAGCTGGATCAGCTCGGAGACGCCGTTGCCGAGGAAGACGTCGTCGACCGAGAGGCCGTGCAGGCCGCGGTCCTCGTAGTGCATCACCACGGCGCGGCGGGCCGAGAGCAGGCCCTTGGAGTCGCCGTACCCGTGCGCGTTCGCGAGGTTGCGCAGGATGTCCTGGAGGATCTCCGGGGGCGCCTCGAAACCGAAGGTGGCCGGGTTGCCGGTGTTGAGCTTGAGGATGCGGTGGCCCTGTTCCTCCAGCCGCATCGCCTCGTCGAGCACCGGGCCGCGGATGTCGTAGCAGACGTTGGCGAGCTTGCTGGACTGGATGACCTGCATGCCTGCCTACTTTAGGGGCACGCCGGGGCCCGGCGCCGGGTGTCCGGGGAGACGGCTCGCCGGGCTCGGAAGGGCTTCCTTGGATCGCCAGGCGGGGGTGTCGAACGGCCTTCCAAACCGCTGCCCGAATGTCCGTAATGCTCGTGTATGCGAGGAACACCGTCGATCTCTGCGGTGGATTCTTCGCCGGAACGAGACGGACGGCACACCGGCCGTCCGCCCCGGGCGGGAAGATGGGGCCGGTCGGTCGGCCGGCGGGGAGAAGCCGTCGGGGAGGGGCCGACCGGGAGAAGTCGACGGGGAAGCGGGGAGTGCCGGTGGTGACGGTCGTGGCCGGAGCGGTGCTGGTCGCTCTCCTGGTGGCTCCCGCGCTGCGCGCGCTGGTCGCCCGGTTCGCCGTGCCCGAGGGCGAACCCTGGTGCGAGGCCTGCCCGTTGTGCGGGCGCCCGGTGGGGCGGCTGCTGCCGCCGACCGGTCGCTGCCCGGGCTGCCGGGAGCGGCTGGGGGCCGGCCCGGGGGCGGTGGAGGCGGTCGCCGCGGCGGTCGCGGTCGCGGTCGCCTGCGCGGCGGACGGCCCGCAGGCGGCGGCGCTCGCCTGGGCGGGCGCGCTCGGGGTGGCGCTCGGCTTCACCGACGCCCGGGTGCGCCGGCTGCCGTACCGGCTGACCGGGCCGCTGCTGGCCGGGGTGGCCGTGCTGCTGGCGGTGGCGGCCCTGGCCGAGGGGCGCCCGGGGGCGCTGCTGCGCTGCCTGCTGGTCGCGCTGGCGGTCGGCGCGCTGCTCGAAGTGGCCGTCCAGATCGGCGCGTTGGGCCCCGGTGACTCGCCGCTCGGGCTCGCCCTGGGCGGGCTGCTGGGCTGGTACGGCTGGTGGGTCGCGATCGGCGGGCTGGCTGCCGCGGTGGTGCTCGCCGGCCTCTGGGGCACCCTGCGGGTCGCCGCCCTGCTGGTCCGCCGTCGCCCGTGGCGCGGGCTGGAGGTCCCGGTCGGCCCCTTCCTGCTGCTGGGCGCGCTCACCGCGGTGCTCGCGCGGTAGCGGAAGGGCCCGCCGTACCGGACCGGTACGACGGGCCCCGCCGTCGGCGCGCCGGCCCCACCCTCAAGGAGTGGCGCGCCGTGGGGAGTCGGGCCGAGTGCCTCAGGGCATCTTGTGGACGAACGGGCCGACCGTGTTGGAGAAGGCGTTGCCGTTGTTGGCGTCCCAGTTGGTGGACCAGGTCATCGCGCCCCGGATGGTGGGCCACTTGGCCGGCGGCACGAAGCTGCCGCAGTTGTTTCCGGTGGCCAGGCAGTTGAGCGCGTTGTTCACCACCGACGGGTCGACGTAGCCGCCGCCGGCCGCCTTGCCGGAGGCCGGGACGCCGATGCCGACCTGGTCGGGCCGCAGGCCGCCCTGGATGTGGGTGCAGACCTGCGAGGTGATGAAGTCGATCGTGCCCTGGTTGTAGACCTTGCCGTCGCAGCCGTTCATGCCGCCCGAGTTGTAGAACTGGGTGTTGACGACGGTCAGGATGTCCTTGGTGGCCAGCGCCAGCTGGAAGTAGGCGCCGGCGGTGCTGTACATCCCGATGGTCTCGGGGGCCATGGTCAGCACGAAGCCGGGGCCGACCTTGGCCTGCAGGGAGTGCAGCGCGGCGCCGAGCGGGCCGGCCTGGACGCCGTTCTCCAGGTCGACGTCGACGCCGTCGAAGCCGTAGTCCTTGATGATCGCGTAGGCGCTGTCGGCGAAGTTCGCCCCGGCGGTGGCGTCGCCGACGGTGATCGCGCCGTTCTGGCCGCCGATGGAGAGGACGACCTTCTTGCCGGCCGCCTGCTTGGCCTTGATGTCGGCGCGGAACTGGGCGTCGGTGTAGCCGCCGAGCGCCTTGGACAGGGCCGGGTCCAGGGTGAAGCTGATCGCGCCGGTCCGGGTCGGCACGGCGTCGGCGAAGGAGACCGCGATGATGTCGTACGCGCTCTGCACGTCGCCCAGGCGCTGCGGGGTCGAGCCGTTGTCGAAGTTCTGCCAGTAGCCGGTGACCGCGTGGGCCGGCAGGCCGGTGGCCGGCGGGGTGGTGCCGGTCGGGGTCGGGGTCGGGGTCGGCGTGGCCGTGGGGGTGGGCGTCGTGGTGGGGGTCTGGGTCGGCGTCGCGGTCGGGGTCGGGGTCGCCGTGGCGGTCGGGGTGGCGGTGGCCGTCGGCGTCGGGGTCGGCGTCGGGGTGGCCGTCGGGGACGGCGTGGAGGTGCCGCCCGGGCCGACCAGCGCGACGTCGTCGGCGAGGTAGGCGCTCTGCCCGTACCAGCCGTGCAGGTAGACGGTGACGCTGGTGGCGTTCGCCCCGGTGGTGAAGGTGCTGGTCAGCTGGTTCCAGCTGGTCTGGTTCGACCACGTGGACGGGTCCGTCCCGCCGGTGCCGCGCGCACCGAGGTAGACGTACGGGCCCTGCACCCAGGCGCTCAGGGTGTAGCTGGTGTTGGGCAGCACGCTGATGGTCTGGGTGCACTCCGCGGTGTCGCCCGCGCCCGGGGCGGCCTGCAGCGCACCGGTACCGGAGTGGACCGGCGCGGACACCGCGGCCGCGCCGCCGGTGCAGGACCAGCCGGCCAGTCCGCTCTCGAAGCCGCCGTTGGTGACCAGGTTGCCGTCCGCCGCGCTGGCGCCGCCGGCGAAGAGGGCGAGGCCGCCGCCGGCCAGGGCGAGGGCGGTGGCGCCGGCCGCGAGGGCCGGCAGGGGGCTGCGCCGGCGCCGGTGCGCGGGCTGCTGCGGGGTACGGGCCATGGGGTGACGCACCTGTCCGAGGAGCGGGCGGCGCGGCGGGCGGGGCGGGGAGTGGCGCCGCCCGGGGCGGCGGTCCTCCTAGTACCAGCTGTGGGCCTGCCAGAACGACCAGGCACCGCAGGGGCTGCCGTAGCGGCTGTTCATGTAGCTGAGGCCCCACTTGATCTGGGTGGCCGGGTTGGTGCGCCAGTCGGCACCGGCCGAGGCCATCTTGGAGCCGGGCAGCGCCTGGACCAGACCGTAGGCGCCGGAGCTGCTGTTGGTCGCGGTGTAGTCCCAGCCGCTCTCGCGCTTCACGATCTGGCTGAAGCACTGGAACTGGGCGTCGTTGCCGACGATCTGCCGGGCCGTGTCCTGGACGGAACCGGGGCTGACCGAGACGGGGGGCGCGCTGTTGTCCACCGCGGACATCGCCGACCGCGCCTTGGAGCGGTTGGCGGCGGCGTCGGCGGCGGCACGCTGGTCGGCGGCGGCCTTGGCGGCCTTGTCCGCGTCGGCCTTGGCCTGGGCGTCGGCCTTCGCCTGGGCGTCCGCGGCGGCCTTCTGGCGCGCGGCCTCCTCGGCGGCCTTCTGCTCGGCGGCAGCCTTGGCGGCGGCGTCGGCGGAGGCCTGCTGGGCGGTCGCCTGCTGGCCGATGTTGTCACTTGCGGCCTGTGCCTGGGAGCCAGAGGGGACTTCGGCGAGCAGGGTCGCGCCGGCGACGTCGACCGTCTGCGCAGCCTTGACCTCGCTGCCCGAGGCCATACCCACGACGGCACCGACAGCGGTGACCGCGGTGGCAGAGGCCACAGCAACTCCCCGGACCGAGATCCGAGTCACATGGATTCCTTCCAGCATCGCCCACGCGTGACCGTGCGGACGCAACATGCCCCTTGGCACGGACCTCCGCAGGTGCTCTGGTCACGGGAGGTACTGGCCCGGCGTCCGGTCGGAATGAGGCGACCGGGCGTTGGAATCGGGCGGCGTACGGCTCAACGGTCTTCAATTGTGTGTCCACCGACCGGAGTTGGCGGACCTTCCCGGGCCGAGCCTCCAACGAGCGGAAGCCCTGCCGCGCCGTACGCGGGGCCTGACAGAACCCACACCATGCCGCACCGGGCACTGTCGACGCAATTCCCGCCTGCGTGGCGCATGTCACATTCACCGTAGGGAAGTTCTTCGGACAGAAAGCACTCGATGTGATGAAAGGGGCGGGGCCCGCTCCGTCAGGAGCGGGCCCCGCGCCACAAGTTGAACCTATTGTCCGACTATGTCCCGCTCAGGGGTGGTTCACGGGTTGATGTCCTCCAGCATCTCCGTGACCAGCGCCGCGATCGGCGACCGCTCCGAGCGGGTGAGCGTGATGTGCGCGAAGAGCGGATGCCCCTTCAACTTCTCGACCACCGCGACCACGCCGTCGTACCGGCCGACCCGGAGGTTGTCCCGCTGCGCCACGTCGTGGGTGAGCACCACCCGCGAACCCTGGCCGATCCGGGACAGCACCGTCAGCAGGACGTTCCGCTCCAGCGACTGGGCCTCGTCCACGATCACGAAGGCGTCGTGCAGCGAACGCCCCCGGATGTGGGTCAGCGGCAGCACCTCCAGCATCCCGCGGCCGATGACCTCCTCGATCACGTCAGGGGTGGTGACCGCCGAGAGGGTGTCGAAGACCGCCTGGGCCCAGGGGCCCATCTTCTCCGCCTCGCTGCCGGGCAGGTAGCCGAGCTCCTGGCCGCCGACCGCGTACAACGGCCGGAAGACCATCACCTTGCGGTGCTGCCTCCGCTCCAGCACCGCCTCCAGCCCGGCGCACAGCGCCAGCGCCGACTTGCCCGTCCCGGCCCGGCCGCCCATCGACACGATGCCGATGTCCGGATCGAGCAGCAGGTCCAGCGCCACCCGCTGTTCGGCGCTGCGCCCGCGCAGCCCGAACGCCTCGCGCTCGCCGCGCACCAGCCGGACCCGCCCGTCCCCGGTGACCCGGCCGAGTGCCCGGCCGCGCTCCGAGGTGAGCACCAGCCCGGTGTGCACCGGGAGCTCCTCGACCCCGTCGATGTCCACCGCGGCGTCGTGGCCGGCCGCGAACAGCGCGTCGACCTGCTCGGCCCCGACGTGCAGCTCGGACATGCCCGTCCAGCCGGAGGTGATCGCGAGCTCGGCCCGGTACTCCTCGGCGAGCAGGCCCACCGAGCTGGCCTTGATCCGCAGCGGGAGGTCCTTGGAGACGACGGTGACGTCGTAGCCCTCGGCCTGGAGGTTGCGGGCGACCGCCAGGATCCGGGTGTCCGCCTCGCCCCCGCCGGCCCGGTAGCCGGCCGGCAGTATCGAGACGTCCGAGTGGTTGAGCTCGACCCGGATCGTCCCGCCCAGTTCGCCCACCGGGATCGGCTCGTCGAGCCGGCCGTGGCGGATGCGGTAGTCGTCGAGCAGGCGCAGCGCCTGGCGGGCGAAGTAGCCCAGCTCGGGGTGGTGGCGCTTGGCCTCCAGCTCGGTGACGACCACCACCGGGAGGACGACCTCGTGCTCCTCGAAGCGGGTCATGGCGAGCGGGTCCGCCAGGAGCACGCTGGTGTCGAGAACGTACGTGCGCCGGTCTGGTGTCCGGCGGCTCTTCGAACTGACCACTAGGCCTCCAGAGCGGATGACCCTGCGTCATCCGCGGCAAGCCGGCCCCCGCTGCCCCGGTGGCCTCGGGACCGGACTGACTGGAGTATTCCCAGGCGGGGGGCGGTGCATTCGCGCCCCCGGCGAACTGACGGATCATTGCCGGTGAACGTTTGGCCTCGCGCGCGGCCCGGGTAGGCCAGGCCTACGGCGGTCATTTCGCCCGGAGGCGCGGCCGAGGGGCCCTGATCAGAGGCCGAGCCGCCGGTTCCGCTGCTCGAAGGCGCGCAGCGCGCGCAGGAAGTCGACCTTGCGGAAGGCCGGCCAGTACGCCTCGCAGAAGTAGAACTCGCTGTGGGCGCTCTGCCAGAGCAGGAATCCGGACAGCCGCTGCTCGCCCGAGGTGCGGATGATCAGGTCCGGGTCGGGCTGGTTGGCGGTGTAGAGGTGCTCGGAGATGTGCTCGACGGTCAGGATCTCGGCGAGTTCCTCGATCGGGGTGCCGCGCCCGGCGTGCTCCTGGAGCAGCGAGCGGACGGCGTCGGCGATCTCGTGCCGGCCGCCGTAGCCGACCGCGACGTTGACGGTGATGCCGTCGATCCCGGCGGTCTCCTCGGCGGCGCGCTTGAGCACGTCGGCGGTGTGCTGGGGGAGCAGGTCCAGCGCGCCGACCGGGTTGACCCGCCAGCGGCGGGCGGCGGCCAGGCCGGTGACGGCGTCCTCGATGATGCCGAGCAGCGGGACCAGCTCGTCGGCGGGACGGTCCAGGTTGTCGGTGGAGAGCATCCACAGGGTGACGACCTTGACGTGGGTCTCGTCGCACCAGCCGAGGAACTCGCTGATCTTGTCGGCGCCGCGCTGGTGGCCGTACGCGGTGGAGCCGCCGGCGGCCTTGGCCCAGCGGCGGTTGCCGTCCAGGATCACGCCGATGTGGTGCGGGGTGCGCGCGAGGTGGACCTCGACCCGTCGGCCGTAGAGCCCGTACATCCCGCCCAGCAGGGTGCGCAGCCCCGGCGTCCGTTCGGCGACATCGCGCAGACCCATGGTTTCCCGGCCCCTCCGTACTCGTTCAGGCAGGTGCGTCACCGCCCCGGCGCAGCCTACTCCCGCGCGCAGGCACGCGGTAAAGCCGCAGGTAGCGGTCTGGTCACGGTCCTGTACGAAGTCTGTCGCGACGGGTGTGTCAGGGCCTGCGGGGCGGTGCGCCCGGGGTGGACACGGAACGGTCTCCGATTCCTTAAGGGAGCCGTAAGCCGGTTGTCACGTCCTTGACGACCGGCAATGGTCTAGTCCAGCTTTTGACCCGAGGCGGAACGAAACAATCCCGCCCCCGGAGTCACCCGCGGACCTCCCCTCCCCCACACGCGGCCGCCGCGCCCCCCACCCCGGCGGCCGCTCCACCCCCCCGAGCGTCACCCCAAGGCCCCGACCCCGCAGCAGCCCCCGCACCCGCCCCCGCGCACCCCCCAGCCCGGCC
>NZ_JBHYGR010000122.1:0-12050 GCF_042738155.1 Kitasatospora sp. NPDC059088
GGGGGGGGTGGCCCTCGCCGGGGGGGGGCCTCGGGGCCGGGGCGTCTCGCGGGGGGGTTTCGGGGCCCCGCCCATCCGGAGTTCTGGGGGTCATCTCCGGGCGGACTGCTCGTCCTCGGAGGGGCCGGTCCTGCCCGGACGGGTGTCCGGCAGGGTGGGGAGGTTCGACGGGGTCGGGATCGCGTTGCCCTTGCCGGGCTTGGCCTTGCCGTCGCCGTTGCCGTTGGTGTCCTCGTTGCCGTTGGTGTTGCCGTTGGTGTTCCCGGTGCCAGTACCGGTACCGGTCCCGTTCCCGTTGCCCTTGCCGGGCTTGGCCTTGCCGTCGCCGTCGCCGTTGCCCTTCCCGGCGCCGGAGGGGCTCGGCTGCGGGCCGGTGCCCTGGTGGTCCCCGTGCTCCTGGCCGGGGGCGCCCTCGCAGTAGTCCTGGACCTCGTCCGCTCCGCCGGCCGCCGCGACCAGCGGGGCGAACAGCGGGTCGCCGGCCAGCTTCCCGGGGCGTTCGCCCTTGCCCGTACGGTCCGCGAAGCGCTGGCAGAGCGGGACCAGGGCGGCGGGCGGGGCGGGGTGCCCGGGGTGCTCGCCGGCCGTGGGGCCGTCGGGCGAGCCGGGGTCGGACGGGACGGTGCGGTGCGGGTCCGCGGGGGCGCCGATGGACGGCCGGGTGGGTCCGCCCGGGGAGGCGGAGCCGGAGCCGGTTCCGGTGGAGGTGCCGTGCGGGGAGCCGGACGGGCCGCCCGGGGCGGCGACCGCGTGCTCGGGTTCGGACGGGCCGCCGCCCAGGGCGGACGGCAGGTTGCCGGTGCCGGCGGCGACCGCGACCCCGCACAGCGCGGTGGCGCCGAGCACGGCGGCAGCGGCCTTCGTGCTGAAGGCCCTGGCCAGCGCGGCGGTTGCCATGGATCGTCTCCGGAGGGGTGTCACTACGGGGTCGGGCGTGAGACTCGCCTGCCGGAACGCGGCCAGGGCGGCCTCCTCCCCGGCCAGTTCGGCGGCCGTCGCCGGGGCGGCGCCCGCGGCCAGCACCCGGGCGAGCTGCCCGGGACCGTCCGGTCCGGTGAGCGAGGCGTCCTGCCCGGCCGACGGGCCGCCCACGGCACCGCCGAGCAGGTGCTCGGCGGCATCACGGTCGATCCGACGGGATCGGTTGGTGCTCATCTCATGTCCTTCAGCGTCGCGGCCCGGCGTTCTGTCACACCCTGCGGAGAAGTTTTTTCCGTGGGTTCCACGGCAGGTCGCCCCGCGGACTCCCGCGCCCGGGCCGGCGACCGTTCCCCGGCGGCCGCTTCGGCCCGGCGGGCAGCCGGCTCGGCCCGGCGGGCAGCCGGCTCGGCCCGGCGGGCGGCCGGGATCCCGGCCCCGGAGGCGAAGGGCTGGTCCAGCAGCTTGGCCAGTCGGCGCAACCCCCGGTGGGCGGCCATCCGGACGCTGCCGGCCCGCTTGCCGAGCACCCGGGCCGCGCTCTCGGCGTCCAGTTCCATGACCACTCTCAGCAGCACCGCCTCGGCCTGGTCGCGCGGCAGCCGGGAGATCAGGGCCAGCGCGTCGGCGGTGCCGACGGTGGCGAGGGCGGTGCGGGCGGTGTCGTCCCCGGCGGCCAGTTCGGCCAGGTACTCGTACGGCAGGTCGGCGACCGGGCGGCGGCGCCGGGCGCGCAGGTGGTCCATCGCCCGGTTGCGGGCGACGGTGGCGGCCCAGCCGCGGAAGCCGTCGCCGTCGCCGGAGAAGCCGCGCAGGTCGCGGGCGATCTGGAGCCAGGCCTCGGACGCGATGTCCTCGGCGTCCTGGACGTCCTCGGGCCGCCCGCCGACGAGCACCCTCAGGTAGCGCAGCAGGCCCGGCTGGACGGTCCGGAACAGCAGCCGGAACGCCTCTTCGTCCCCCTCCTGTGCGGCGCGGACCGCCTCGGTCAGGTCGGTGGGAGCGGGGCCCCCGCCCGGTGGTGGGCCGACGGAGGGTACTGGTCCGGACCGGCCGAGGGGGCTGCCGGTGCCCGCTCCGGGCTGTTCTGCACTCTGCACCCGCCACATGATGCGCCATCCGGGCCAACGGGTCGGCTCCAGTCGAAGGACCGGGCCGGACGGGGCCAAGGTCCCGTGGACGGCTGCCGTTCGCCCGCAGCCCCGGGACACCGCCCCTGCCTACCTTGTCGGTAGGCGAATCGATCCGGGCGCCGACCGCGCCCCGGACGCCGGGCCCGCCGACGCGCCCGACCCTCGCCGTGACCCCGCGCCGTGACCCCGCGACCCCGCCGCGCCCGTTCTTACGACGCCCGCCCGAACCCGTTCGGGCGGGCGCTTCCGGGCTGTCCCCGGCCGGAGCGGGGCCGGGACGACCGCACGACCAGCAGGGAAAGACCGCGATGACGACTGCCCACGAGCTCCACACGACGGGACTGCGCGAACACCTCGCGCCCGCCCTGCGCGCCCTGGGCCTCACCGGTCGGCAGCGGGCCTTCGTCCTGCCGGACGACACGCACCGGCTGCTGGTCGAGCTGGTCGAGCGGCCCGCCGCCGACCGGGTCGCCTTCACCTTCGGGCTCCGCGTGGTCCGTCGGGCCGGTGGCGCCGACGGAGCGGGCGGCGCTGACGGGGCCGGTGGCGGCGACGGAGCGGGTGGCGGCGGGACCGACGGGGAGCGGCCGGGCCCGGACGCCGGGGGCGGCGTCGAGGTCTGGCGGGCCCGGATCGGCGAGGTGCTGCCGGTCGGCGAGGACGTCTGGTGGGAGGTGCTGCCCGGGCCGCGCTGGCGGCTGCCGTTGGACGACGCCGTCGCCGCCGTCCGCGACTACGGCCTGCCGGAGCTGCGGCGCCGGGCCGCGGCGGACCTCTCCCCCACCGCCGGACCGTACCTCTCCCCCGCCGAGCTGGAGGACGTCAACGCCGCGCTGCTGACCGCCTCGGTGGCCCGGGTGCAGCGTGCCGAGCTGGCCGACGGGGCGCTGGTGCTGACCGGCGCCTGGACCCGGGGCGACGGGGTCGCCCGGACGGTGCTGGCCGGAGCGGCACAGGGCTTCCTGTCCGCCGGGGACGAACGGTTCCGCACGGTGCGGTGCCTGGACACACTCGGCCGGGAGCTGTGGGCCTTCGGCCCGACGCACCCCTAGAACGGCGCAGGTCGGCGGGGGTGTCACGGGCCGCACCGTGACAGCTGTCATGCGGATCAGGCAACGGACGGCACTGCTCTGACGGAGGGTCGGACGGCGAAGCTGGAGGCACGACGCGGGCAGCGGCCCGCGGCCACCAGCCGGGGAGGAACCCACCATGAGCAGCCAGACCGTCAGCGCCGCCGGCACCGTTCCCGCCACCACCACGCCCGCCACCGCCACCGCCACCACCGCCCCCGCCCCCGCGGACGGGGCCGCCGCCCCGGCGCCGAACCCGGTGGCCTCGGGGCTCCGTCCGCTGGTCCTCGACGTGGCCGCCCCGCTGGCGGGGTACTACCTGCTGCACTCGGTCTGCGGCCTCAGCGAGTTCGCCGCGCTGGCCTGGAGCAGCGTCTTCCCGGCCGGCCGGACCGTCCTCGGCCTGCTGCGCGAGCGTCAGGTCAACCTGTGGGCCGCGCTGATGCTGGCGGTCAACCTGGCGGGCCTGGCGCTCACCTTCGTCACCGGCGACGCCCGGATGATGATCGCCAAGGACGGTGGGCTGAGCGGCACCGTGGCGCTGGCGATCCTGGTCTCCGCGGCGGTCGGCAAGCCGGTGATGACCCCGGTGCTGATGCCCTTCCTCACGAAGGGGAAGCAGGACCGCGCCGCCGCCTGGCAGCGGCTGGTCGAGGGCCGGGCGGCGGGCTCGCGGGCCTTCCGCCGCCACGAGCGGGTGTTCGCCGGCATCTGGGGCACCGCGCTGCTGGCCGAGTGCGCGGCCCGGGTGGTCGGCGCCTTCACCCTGCCGGTGTCGACCATGGCCTGGCTGTCCACCGTGTTCCTGATCGGCGCGATCGCGGCCGGTTCGCTGTTCGGCCGGATCGCGGTCGACCCGATCGAGAAGCTGGTCGCCGCCGAGACCGGGACCCCGACCGCGGCCTGAGCCCCCGTCGGTGCGCCGCCGGGCACGCAGCCGGAACGCAGCCGGCACACCGTCGGTACGCCGTACGAACTGCCGGTGCCGAGGGTTCGAACGATCAGGAACCAATGGGATCTCCCGGGAGTCCATATAACGAGGGGATAACGGGATCCCCCGAGACGACCGACCGGGGAGCCCCACATGCGGACCGACGCACTGACCACCACCGAGGACCGCACCCTCGTCTGGGACGGCTGCCTGAACGTCCGTGACCTGGGCGGACTCCCCACCGCCTCCGGCCGCCCGACCACCCGCGGCGCGATAGCCCGGGCGGACAACCTGGACCGGCTGACCCGCGAGGGCTGGGACGCCCTCCTCGACCACGGTGTCCGCACCGTGGTCGACCTGCGCAACGCCGAGGAGTACAAGCCGCTCCTCCCGCTGCCCGACGGCGTCGAGCTGGTCCGCGTCCCGCTGGACGAACTGGCCGGTCCCGCCTGGTGGGCGGCCCACGGCCGACTGGACGGCACCCCGCTGGCCTTCCGCCCCTACCTGGAGCACTGCCCGCACGCCGCCGCCGCGCTGGTCACCGCGATCGCCGACGCCCGCCCCGGCGGCCTGGTGGTGCACTGCGGCGCCGGGCGCGACCGCACCGGCCTGGCCGCCCTGCTGCTGCTCGCCCTGGCCGGGGTCGACCGGGCCTCGATCGCCGAGGACTACCTGCTGAGCGGCCCCAACGTCCGCCCGCTGTACGGGATGCTCGGCCTGCCGGACCCGTACCGCCGGATCGACGCCGCGCTGGCCGAGGCCGGGACCACCGCCGAGGCCGCCCTGGCCGCCGCGCTCGACGGGCTGGACCCGGCGGGATACCTGCTCGCGGCCGGGGTCACGCCCGCCCAGGTCGCCGCCGTCCGGGGCCGACTGCTGCCCGCCGCGTAGGGGTCGCGGAGTTCGACAGGGGGCGGGCACAAGCTACCCGACGGTAAGCGTCAACCGATGGTTGACGATCCTCGGATCGACAACCTACGGTTGACGCATGGAGAATCCCGTTGTCCCCAACACCACTCCGCTGCGCCTCGACGACCTGATCGCCGCGATCAAGAAGGTCCACACCGACGCGCTCGACCAGCTCTCCGACGCGGTCATCGCCGCCGACCACCTCGGCGAACTCGCCGACCACCTCATCGGCCACTTCGTCGACCAGGCCCGCCGCTCCGGCGCCTCCTGGACCGACATCGGCCACAGCATGGGCGTCAGCAAGCAGGCCGCCCAGAAGCGCTTCGTCTCCAAGGGCCCGGGCAGCCCGGCCGACCTCGACCCCAGCCAGGGCTTCTCCCGCTTCACGCCCCGGGCCCGCAAGGTCGTGGTGGCCTCGCAGGAGGAGGCCCGCCGGGCCAACAACCCCGAGATCGGCCCCGAGCACATCCTGCTCGGCCTGCTCGCCGAGCCCGAGGGCATCGGGCTCAAGGCGCTCCTCGCCCAGGGCGTCACCCCGGAGGCCGTCCGGACGGCGACCACCGCCGCGCTGCCGACCGCCGTCGAGCAGCAGGTGCCCGCGCTGATCCCGTACTCCACCCAGGGCAAGAAGGCCGTCGAGCTGACCTTCCGGGAGGCGCTCAAGCTCGGGCACAACTACGTCGGCACCGAGCACATCCTGCTCGCCCTCCTGGAGTTGGAGAACGGGAAGGGCGTGCTCGCCGGGCTGAACGTGGACAAGACCGAGGCGGAGACCTTCGTCTCGGAGGCCGTCGCCGCCCTGATCGCCGCCCGGGAGGCCGACCCCGGGGCTCGGTGAGGACCGGCCCACCGACCGTGCCCCGGGGTGGACTCCCTTCCGGGGCACGGCACTTCGGCAGCTCGGCCTAGAAGCCGGAGACGTGGGTGGTGACGATCCGGACCCGGCCGTCGGCGGCCGCCTCCAGGGCCGCCCGCAGCCGGGCCGAACGGGCCGGGCCGAGCAGCTCCAGGGCCTCGTCCAGCGGGGCCCAGCGGTGGGTGTCCAGCTCGCCGGCCGGGACGGTCACGGGGGTGCCGTCCGGGACGGTGCCGAAGTCGAACATCAAGTGCTGGGCCGGGTGGTCGAGTTCGTTCGAGGGGTGGGTCCAGGAGATGGCCAGCAGGTCGCCGGCCTCCTTGACGATGCCGGTCTCCTCCTCCAACTCCCGCGCGGCGCACTCGACCGGGCCCTCCCCGAGGTCGATCGTCCCGCCGGGGAACTGCCAGTGCTCGCGGTACCCGGCCTTCACGATCAGGATCCGGCCGGACTCGTCGCGCAGCAGGCAGCCCGCCGCCGCGTAGATCCGGGGCAGCGAGGCCAGCCACTCCTCGCGGGATCTCAAGGGCTCAGCCGTCACGGTGTTCCTCCTGGGGCAGGGCGGTTCGGTCGCCCCCACTCTGCCACCGGGGCGCGGCCGCCACGCCCGCCGAGCAGCACGGCCTACTCGGCCGGGAGCCGGGCCGGGAGGCCGAACAGCGGGAAGAGCACGTCGGTGTCGAGGAAGTTGGTGAGCCCGGTGATCCGGCCGTCCGACACCTCCGGCACGACCAGCGCCCACGGCGCGTACCCGCCCGCCGGGCCCGGCCGGTACTGGGCGAGGGCCGGACCGCCGTTGGCCGTCACCGGGAGCAGCCGGGAGCCCCGGCAACCGTGCCCCGGGCCCAGCATCCAGGCCCGGACCTCGGCCGCCCCCCGCAGCCACATCGAGTACGGCGGCATGTTGAGCGTGACGTCCTCGTGGAGCAGTGCGGTCAGGCCGTCCATGTCGTACGCCTCGAAGGCGCGGACGTAGCGCTCCAGCAGGGCGCGGTGCGCCTCGTCCAGTGCGGCGGCCGGGCGGGCGGCGGAGGCGTCCGCGGCGAGCACCGCGCGGGCCCGCTGCAACGCGCTGTTGACCGAGGCGACCGTGACGCCGAGCAGTTCGGCGACCTCGGCGGCCTTCCAGCCGAGCACCTCGCGCAGGATCAGCACCGCCCGCTGCCGGGGCGCGAGGCGCTGCAGCGCGGCGACGAAGGCCAGCTTCACCGACTCGCGCCGGGCGGCCACCTCGGCAGGGTCCCCCGTCTCGGGGAGCACCCGGCCGTCCGGCGCGGGGCCGATCCACGTCACCTCGGGCAGCCGGACGTCGCTCGCGGTGGCCACCGTCACCGGACCGGCGAGGTCCATCGGGCGGGCCCGGCCCTTGCGGCCGTTCAGCGCGTCCAGGCAGACGTTGGTGGCGATCCGGTACAGCCAGGAGCGCAGCGCCGAGCGGCCCTCGAAGCCCCGGTGCCCGCGCCAGGCGCGGACCATGGTCTCCTGCACCGCGTCTTCGGCCTCGAAGACCGAGCCGAGCATGCGGTAGCAGTAGCCGGTGAGTTCGGTGCGGTGGCGCTCCAGTTGGAGCTCCACCGGCTCCTGCGTGGTCACGTCGGTCATGGTGCGCCCCCGTCGCCTCGTGCGTTCCGTTCGCCCCGTCGCGCCCCGTCGCGCCCTGTGCGTTCCGGGCGCCCCGCCGCGTCCTGGTGAACGGCTCGAACGTAGCGCACCCCACTGACAGTCGGCCGGTCAGCGGGGTGCGTGGTCGGCGCGGGGCCGGCTCAGTGGGCCGAGTGCTTCTCGGCGCCGCGGTGGCGGTGCCCCTTGAGTTCCGCGTGCATCGCCGGGGCGGCGTGCGGCATCGCGGAGGCCGCGTCCCGCCCGCCGTGGCGGAAGGCGTCGCCGGTCGGGCTCCCGGGGGCGGACAGCGCGCCGAAGGCGGGCTTCGGTCCGAGCCGGCCGGGCATCGTCGCCATGCCCCGGCGTTCCAGCAGTTCCTGGGTGCCCTTGCGGAGCTGGGCGGTGCTGCCCGCGGTTCGCTTGGTCATCGTCGGCCTCCCTTCGGCGGCCGCGGCCGGACGGATGCCGGACCGAGGGGCCGCTCGGGTGTTATGTCCGGATTTTATCCGGTCGACGGGCCGGTGCCACCGGAGCGGTCGGGGGCCGGCTCAGCCCATGACCTCGTGGACGTAGCACCAGCGCCAGTCCTCCCCCGGTTCGTAGGAACGGATCACCGGGTGGGAGGAGTTGTGGAAGTGCGCGGTGGCGTGCCGCTGCGGCGAGTTGTCGCAGCAGCCGATGTGGCCGCAGTCCAGGCAGACCCGCAGGTGCACCCAGTCCCGGCTGCCCCCGGCCAGGCAGTCCGCGCAGCCGTCGGTGGGCGGGGCGGGCTCGATGTCCCGGGGGGCCATGGCGAGGTCTTCGCAGGCGGTCATGTTCGAAGGCTATGACGGCTCCGGCCGGGCCGCCCGCTCAGACCGTTCGCTCAGGACCCGTCCCCGGACTCCACGGGCTCTGCGCGCTCCGCGGGCTCCGGAACCGGGCCGGCGGCCGTCCAACTGGCCAGCAGGGCCAGCCTCTGGGCGGTGGGCGAACCCGGCGCGGCGGTGTAGGCGACCAGCACCTGGTCCGGCGAGCCCTGGACGGCCAGGGTCTCGAAACCGAGGTCGAGGTCGCCGACCAGCGGGTGCCGGAGCAGCTTCACGCCGCTGGTCTTCTCCCGCACCAGGTGGTCGGCCCAGAGCCGGCGGAACTCCTCGCTGCGCACCGACAGTTCGCCCACCAGGGCGGCCAGGGCCGGGTCGTCCGGGTGCAGCCCGGCGTCCCGGCGCAGCTGGGCGACGGTCTCGGCGGCGACGGCGTCCCACTGGCGGTACAGGGTGCGGGCGGCCGGGTCGAGGAAGGCGTCCCGGACCTGGTTGAGCGGCGCACCGGGCTTTCCGGCCGCGGCGCGCTCGGAGAAGCCGTTCACCGCGTCGCCCAGGGCGTTCCAGGCCAGCACGTCCATCCGGCGGCCCAGTACGAAGGCCGGCACCCCGGCCATCAGGTCCAGCAGCAGCCGCGTCCCCGGGCGGACCCGCCGGTCCCCGCGGACCCGGGCTGGCGTCTCCTTCGGCGGGCGGTTCAGCGACCGCAGGTGCGCCGTCTCCGCCTCGTCCAGCCGCAGCACCCGGGCGACCGCGTCCAGCACCGCGTCCGAGGCGCTCCCGCCGCGGCCCTGCTCCAGCCGGATGTAGTAGTCCACGCTGACCCCGGCGAGCTGCGCCACCTCCTCCCGGCGCAGGCCCTGCACCCGGCGGCGGCCGTGCGCGGGCAGGCCCACCTCCTCCGGCTGGATCCGGGCCCGGCGCGAGCGGAGGAAGTCCCCCAGGGTGTTCTCCATGCCAGGCAGGGTAGCCCTGGGGCGACGGCCCGAGGGTGGTACTGCCTTTCCCAGGCAGGGACTTCCCGGGCAGGGACTTCCCGGAAAGCGCGGACCCGGGAAGAACGTGGCCCTGGGTAGGCGCGCGGCGGCGCCGCAGAGTGGTCGACGTCAGCAGGTCGAACCCCTCCAGGAGTCCCCGATGAGCTACCCCGCCCTCGCCACCCGCACCGCCGTCGTCACCGGAGCCGCCAGCGGCATGGGCGCCGCCACCGCCCGGCTGCTCGCCGCGAACGGCGCCCGGGTCGCCCTGCTCGCCCGCCGCACCGGGCGGATCGACGCGCTCGCCGCCGAGATCGCCGCGGCCGGCGGGCAGGCCCTCGCCGTCACCGCCGACATCACCGACCAGGCCTCGGTCGACGCCGCCGCGAAGGCCGTCCACGCCGCCTACGGCCCGGTCGACCTGGTGGTCAACAACGCCGGGGTGATGCTCGCCAACCCGCTCGCCGACGGGCGGATCGACGAATGGACCCGGATGATCGACACCAACCTCACCGGCGCCCTGCGGATCGTCCGCGCCTTCACCGCCGACCTCACCGCGGCCGCCGCCGACGGCCGCACCGCCGACCTGGTCAACGTCTCCTCCATCGCCTCGCACGTCTCCTTCCCCGACTACGCGGTGTACGGCGCCACCAAGGCCGCCCTCACCCAGCTCTCCACCGCCCTGCGCACCGAGTTCGGCCCGCGCGACGTCCGGGTCAGCGCCGTCGAGCCCGGCCTCACCGAGACCGAACTCGGCGAGCACATCGACAACCCGGTGCTGCGCGAACAGCTCGGCGGCCTGTTCGCCGCGATCCCGGCGCTCGGCGCGGACGACATCGCGGACCTCATCGCCTACACCGTGAGCCGGCCCCGGCACGTCAACCTGCGCCACCAGGTGGTGCTGCCGACCCGGCAGGCGTGACGCGGGCGGGCCCGGGGCGCGACGGGGGCGGGGCACGACAGGGGCGGGGCGCGACGGGGGGCCGGGGCGCGACGGGGGCGGGGCGGGGGCGGGGCGGGGGCGCCGAACCCGCGCCCCCGGCCCACGGGCGGCATGGGAGCATGCCACCCGTGGCGATCGTGACGGGGAGAACGAACGGCGACACCGGCGGGGGCGGCACCACCACCCCGGCCGGACGACCGGACAGCGACGGGGAGATACCCGGGCAGCGGCATGCCGACAGGGCCGCACCCGGCCGACCGGGAGGCCCGGGAGGCCGGCGGCGACGGGCCCGCCCGCTGGCCGAGGCCGGCCGGGTCCGACAGCCCGTCGCCCTGATCCGGCTGCTCACCGGCCTGATCACGATCGCGCTCACCCTGCTGCTCGCCGACTACGCCCGCGCCACCACCGGCGGCATCGCCGCCCACGTCGCCGGGGCCGCCGCGCTGGTCCCCAGGCCGCTGGCGAACCTGGCCGGCGGGCTCACCACCGCCGCCGTCCTGCTGCTGCCCGTCGGCCTCGCCGTCCGCCGCCTGCTCGGCCCCGACCGGCGGCGCGCCCTCCAGCAGGTCTCCGACGGGCTGCTCGCCGCCGTCATCGCGTACGGCGCCACCCTCGCCCTCGACCTGTGGGCCGACGACCTCGCCCCGGCCTCACTGCTCACCGCCCTCACCCAGCGGCTGCCCGCCGACGCGCTCGCGCACACCGAACCCGTCTACGGCTACCTGGCGCCCGTCCTCGCCTTCATGACCGCCTCCGCCAGCCGCGAACGGCGCCTGCCCTGGGCCGTCCTCACCCTCTCCGGCCTCGCCGGACTGGCCGGCGGGTACGCCACCCCCACCGCCCTGCTGCTCGGGCTGCTCATCGGCTGGACCGGCGCCCACGGCACCCTGTACGCCGTCGGCACCCCGGACCCGCGGCCCCGGCCCGGCGAAGTGCTCCGCGCCCTGCGCGACAGCGGACTGCGACCGGTCGAGGCACTGCCCGCCGGACCGGACCGCTACCGGGTCCGGCAGGCCGACGACCGGCCCGAACTCGACGTCCAACTGCTCGACCGGCAGGCCGTCACCGCCGCCGCCGTCCAGCGCGCCTGGCGCCGCCTGCGGCTGCGCACCGCCCCCCACCCGCGCGCCCTGCGCTCACCGCGCACCGGGCTGGAACACGAGGCCCTGGTCACCTACGCCGCCCTCGCCGCCGGCGTCCGCACCCGCCGGATCGCCGCCACCGCCGGCCTCGGCCACGACACGGCCCTGATCGCGTACGAGCACCTGGCCGGACGCACCCTCGACCGGCTCGACGACGAGGAGATCACCGACGGGCTCCTCACCGACGCCTGGGGCCAGCTCGCCCTGCTCCAGCGCCGCGAGATCGCCCACCGCGCCCTCGTCCCGTCCTCACTGCTGGTCGACGGCACCGGCGCGGTCCACCTGGTCGACTTCGCCGACGGCGACATCGCGGCCAGCGAACTCGTCCTGCGCTGCGACGTCGTCCAACTGCTCACCACCCTCGCCCTGCGGGCCGGCGCCGACCGCGCCGTCCGCACCGCCACCACCGTCCTCGGCCGCGACGCCCTGGGCGCCGCACTCCCCCTCCTCCAACCGATCGCCCTCGCCCGCTCGACCCGCCAGGCGCTCAAGCGCCGCCCGGGCGCCGGTCCGGCGGGGGCGGGGGCGGAGGCCCCGGAGGGGGGCGGCCACGGTGCGGTCGCGTCGACACCGGGCGCGTCGACACCGGGCGGGCAGGCGCCGGGCGACGCGGCCGGCGGTGGGCAGCAGACCGGGCAGCCGGTGGTCCCGGACGGCAGCTCGGGCAGCGCTGCCGTCCCCACCCGGTCGTCCGCCGCTCCGGCGGTCGGCCGGGTCGGGGCCGGGGCGGCGGGGCGGGGGGCCCGCTCGGCGGCCGCGGCGT
>NZ_JBHYGR010000122.1:12060-28081 GCF_042738155.1 Kitasatospora sp. NPDC059088
CGCTCTCTTGGCGGGCTGCCCGGACCTGCCCCCGCGTGTGACCCCCTAGCCCCCCGGCGGCGGCGGCGAGCGCCCCCCCGCGGGCCCCGCGCGCGGGGGCGGGGGCGGAGGCCGGGGCGGAGGCCGGGGTGTCCGGCGGGTTGCTGGAGGAGATCCGGGCGGAGGTGTCGCGCGGGCGCCCGGAGGTGGTGGGGCGGCCGGTGCGGCTGGAGCGGTTGCGGCCGCGGACCCTGTTCGCCGTGGCGGGCGGGGTGGTGGCCGGGGTGCTGCTGATCCCGCAGTTCTTCGCGGTGGAGGACAACCCGATCGCGGCGCTGACCGATGCCGATCCGTGGTGGATGGCGCTGGCGGTGCTGGCCGCGGGGCTGAGCCACGTGGCGGCGGCGATGGGGTTCGTCGGGTTCGTGCCGGAGCGGCTGAACTTCCGCAACGTGGTGCTGGCGCAGCTGGCCGGGGCGTTCGTGAAGCTGGTGTCGCCCGGGGGCGTCGGCGGGATCGCGCTGAACACCCGGCTGCTGCAGCGGGCGAACATCCCCACCGCGCAGGCGCTGTCCAGCGTCGGGGTGGGGCAGTTGATCGGGCTGGTGCTGCACCTGCTGCAGCTGGGGGCCTTCGTCTACCTGGTGGACGCGCAGCCGGGCGGTTCGGAGCTGGCGGCGCTGCCGGCCGTGGTCGGCGGGCTGGTGGTGGCGGCCGTGCTGCTGGTGGTGGTGTGGTCGATCCCGCCCGCCCGGCGGTGGCTGGCGGCGCGACTGCGGCCGTTGACGGCCGAGGTGCTGCCGCGGCTGCTGGACCTGCTGCGCAATCCGGGGCGGCTGGCGGTGGGGGTGGCCGGACAGCTGGCGGTGTCGCTCTGCCTGATCACCTGCCTGTACTGCTGCGCCCTGGCGATCGGCCGGGCACCGTCCTTCGCCGCGGTGGCGGTGGTGTTCCTGGTGGGCAACGCGGCGGGCAACGCAGCGCCGACCCCGGGCGGGGTCGGCGCGGTGGACGGGGCGCTGCTGCTGGGGCTCCAGCAGACCGCGTCGATGGAGGAGGGCGGGGCGCTGGCGGCGGTGGCGCTGTTCCGGCTGCTGACGCTGATCCTGCCGGTACTGCCGGGCTGGGCGGCGATGACCTGGTTGCAGCGCCGCAAGGCGCTGTAGGGCCGCAAGGCGCTGTAGGGGGCGCGTGGGGGCCGGTGGGGCGTGCGGGGGCCGGTGAGTGCTGGTGGGCGCTTGCCGCTACTCCCGGTACTCGTCCTCGTCGAGCTGGACGACCCGGCTCTGCTCGGCGGCGTCCGCGAGGTCGGTGGCCGGGTCCCCGCCGACGGCCCGGCGCTCGGCGACCTCGTCGTACTCGTCGCCGTCGGTCGCTGCGTCGTCGGGCTCGACGGTCTCGGCAGCCTCGTCGATCAGGTAGTCCTCGTGATTCTGCGGCATGGCGTCCGTCCTCACTGTCGGGAGGCTCCCAGGGCCCGGATGGCGGTACTCGCAGTATCCGCCGCCGGGCGCGCGGACGCGACGTGCCGAGGGCGCTCCGGCGTGTTGTCCGGGCCCCGACCACGCCCGCCCGGCTCCGGAGGCGTTCCGCGCGACGATCGCCCCGGACGCCGCCCGGACGCCGCCCGGGCGGCCGCGCCGACCGGTCCGGGGCCCCGCCCGCGGGCCCGTCCCCCCGGGGCCGGGCGGAACGCCCCGCAGGCCGCCGGGGGTACGATCGGTGCCGTACCCAGGGCCGTCCCGCACCCACCCGGTGGGCCCCGAGGCCCATCCGCACGACGGCCTGACCACGACGGCCCTTACGAACGACGGGGAACCCATGTCCGGCTCGCACTACTTCTCCAGTGCGCCCGAGGTCGCCAGCGAGCGCCGGCCGATCACGGTCTCGCTCCCGGACCTGACCCTCGAACTCACCACCGACGCGGGGGTGTTCTCGCACGGCCGACTCGACCAGGGCACCCGGGTCCTGCTGGAGCACGCCCCGCCGCCGCGGGTCCGCGGCCCGATCCTGGACGTCGGCTGCGGCTACGGCCCGATCGCGCTGACCTGGGCGACCCGCCGCAAGCGGCTCCCGGTGTGGGCGGTGGACGTGAACGAGCGCGCGCTGGAGCTGGTCCGGCTGAACGCGGAGGCCCTGCGGCTGGGCAACGTCCAGGCCGCGCTGCCGGACGAGGTCCCCGAGGACCTCCGGTTCGCCACCATCTACTCCAACCCGCCGATCCGGATCGGCAAGGCCGAGCTGCGCGGGCTGTTGACCCACTGGCTCGGCCGGCTGACCCCGGACGGCTCGGCGTTCCTCGTGGTGCAGAAGCACCTGGGCTCGGACTCGCTGCAGAAGTGGCTCAACGAGCAGGGCTACCCGACCTCCCGGGTCGCGTCGGTCAACGGGTTCCGGATTCTGGAAGCGCGGCCCCGCCCGGAAGCGGGCGAGGGCACCGAGAGTGGACGGGGAACGACGTCGTGAAGCAGCTGCGCGGGACCGAATTGAAGCGACTGCACCGCACCTGGCGGCGCAGCAACGAGTTCCGGCTCGCGATGATCCTGGAGAACCTGCAGTCGCCGTTCAACGTCGGTTCGGTGGTGCGCACCGGGGCGGCGATGGGCGCCGAGAAGCTGTACCTGACCGGGGACACCCCGTCGGTGCGCTCGTCCGGCGCGCAGAAGGCCGCGATGGGCACCGACAAGTACCTGAAGGTGGAGCACTTCCCGACCGTCGCCGAGGCGGTCGCGGCCGCGAAGGCCGACGGCTTCAAGGTGGTCGGGCTGGAGCTGGCGGACGACGCGGTGCCGATGTTCGCCGCCGGGCTGACCCCCGCGGTGGCCTTCGTGCTGGGGCACGAGGACCGCGGGATCACGCCCGAGGCGCTGGAGCTCTGCGACCAGGTGGTGTTCGTGCCGCAGCTGGGCCGGGTCGGCTCGCTGAACGTCTCGGCGGCCGCGACGGTGGCCTGCTACGAGGCGCGCCGGCAGGGGTACGCGATCAGCGGCACCCCGGACGGGAGTGACGCCGGGGGCGACCTCGGCGGCGACGTCGAGGGCGACTTCGGCGACGAGGACTGACATCTGATCCGTCGTCAGATGATCGGAGGGGTGTGCCGAACGGCACACCCCTCCGGCGTTCCTCGGCGTGATCCGGTGCCGGAAGCCGCCGGATATCTGCCGAACGGCAGATGTGCGGGCACGGCCCGGCCGGAAGCATTCGGGACGTGACCGAACTCCAGATCCTCGACCTCACCAAGGAGTACCGCGGCGGCAGACGCGCGGTCGACTCCTTCTCGCTGACGCTCCGGCCCGGCGTGCTCGGCCTGCTCGGCGCCAACGGCGCCGGCAAGTCGAGCCTGATGCGCATCCTGGCCACGGTCACCCGGCCCACCTCGGGGCGGGTGCTGTGGGAGGGGGTGGACATCGCCCGCCGGCCCGGGCCGCTGCGCCGCGCCGTCGGCTACCTGCCGCAGGACTTCGGCGTCTACCCGCAGCTCACCGCCCGCGAGTTCCTCGCCTACCTGGCCGCCGCCAAGGGGCTGCGGCGGCGCTCCGCCGCGGCCCGGATCGAGCAGCTCCTCGACCTGGTCAACCTCACCGGCGCGGCCGGGCAGCGGCTCGGCGCGATGTCGGGCGGGATGCGCCAACGGGTCGGCATCGCCCAGGCGCTGCTCAACGACCCGGCGCTGCTGATCGTGGACGAGCCCACGGTCGGGCTCGACCCGGAGGAGCGGCTGCGCTTCGGCAGCCTGCTCAGCGGGCTCGGCGCCGACCGGATCGTCGTGCTGTCCACCCACATCGTCCCGGACGTCGCCGCCACCGCCGACCGGATCGCGGTGATGGGCGGCGGGCGGCTGCTGCACCACGGCAGTCCGGAGGAGCTGCTGCGCGGGGCCGAGGGCTCCGTCTGGGAGCTGACCGTCGCCGCGGACGGGCTCCCGGCGCTGCGCTCGCGCTTCCCGGTCGGCGCCACCACCCGCACCCCGGAGGGCGTCCGGGCCCGGGTGCTCTCCCGGCAGGCGCCCGCGCCCGGGGCGCGGCCCGTACCGCCCCGGCTGGAGGACGCCTACCTGCTGCTCACCGCCGACCGCACCGGGCCCGGGCAGCCGGAGGCGGTGAGGCCATGGTGACGCGCATCGGGGCGCTGGCCCTGGCCGACTTCCGGGAGCGCCGGCGCCGGCCCGGCTACCTGGTGGTGCTGCTCGGCACGCTCGCGCTCGGGCTGCTCGCCGCGCCGGTGGGCGACTCCCGCTGGGAAGTGTTCCAGGTGACCGACCTGCACGGCCGCTACACCAGCGGCTACGTGGGGACGGTCACCGCGCTCGGCGGCGCGGTCTGGCTCTCGCTGGCCGGCTTCGGGATCGCCCGGGGCGGCATCGGGCGGGACGAGCAGAGCGGTGTCGGTCGGCTGCTCGCCGCCACCCCGCTCAGCCGGGCGGGCTACCTGGCGGGCAAGTTCGTCGGCAACCTGCTGCTGTTCGGCTCGATGCTGCTCGCGCTCGCCGGGACGGCGCTCGCGGTGCAGCTGGTCAAGGGCGACTCGGGCCGGGTGGACGCGGTGCGGCTGCTGCTGCCGTACGTCCTGATCACACTGCCGCTGCTGGCGGCGGTGGCCGGGTGCGCGGTGCTCTTCGACACCGTGCCCGGGCTGCGCGGCGGGCTGGGAGCGGCGCTCTGGTGCGCGGTCTGGCTGGTGACGGTGCTCGGCGCGCAGGCCGGCGGCGGGCCGGACCTACTGGGCATGCGGCGGATCACCGCCTCGATCCGGGAGTCGCTCGCGGCGGGTGGGCGTCCGGTCGCCGGGGTGGAGTTCGGCGTGGGCCTGACGGCGGACAACCGGGTGCTCGGCACCTTCGACTGGCCCGGGCTCGGGCCGGGCGAGGCAGGCGGACCAGCGGCCACGGGGGTGCTGCTGGTCGGCGCGGCGGTGGGGATCGCGCTGGTCGGGGCGCTCTGGTTCCGGCGCTTCGACGGGGATCCGGCCCGGCGGGGCACCGGGCGGGCGCGGCCAGGCAGGGCGGGCGGCGGGACCATCGGCCCCGGCCCCGGCGTCGCCGCCGCGCCGGCGGGCTTCGCCCTGGGGCCCGCCCGACCGGCCGCTCCCCGGCAGGGGCGGATCGGCTTCGACGCGCTGCTCGGGGAGCTGCGGATCCTGGTGCGGGGGCAGCGGCTCTGGTGGGCCGGGGCGGCCCTGCTCGCGGTGGCCGCGGCGGCCGTCGCACCGGACGGGCCGAGCCACGCGGTGCTGCCGTTCGCGATGCTCTGGCCGATTCCGCTCTGGGCCCGGATGGGCCACCGGGCCGACGGTGGCAGCACCGAGCAGCTGCTCGCCGCCTGCCCGTCCCCGCTGCGCCGGGGGCTGGCCGGGCTGCTCGCCGGGATCGTCCCGGCACTGGCGGTGACGGCCGTGCCGGCCCTGCGGCTCGCCGCCGCCGGGCAGTCCCGGGCGGCGCTGGGCGCCGTGGCGGGCGCGCTGCTGGTGCCCGCCCTGGCCCTGCTCTGCGGCAGCCTCAGCCGTGGACCCCGGCTGTTCCAGACCATCTACCCGATGCTCTGGTACGGGATGGTCAACCACGTCTCCGGGCTGGACTTCCTGGGCGTCTCCGGAGACCGCGCCCCGGCCCCGGCGGCGGTCGCCGGGCTGGCCGCCGCCCTGGCCGCGGCCGCGCTCGCCCTGGAGGCGATACGCCGGGCCGTGCGGTGAGGGCGGCGCGGTGACCGCGTGCGGCCGTCACCGTACGGCCCCGGCGTCCTGCGGTGGGCCGGGCGGAGGAGGCGCGGTTCCCCCACCGGGGGGAGCCGGTCCCTCCCCGGGGCGGAGGCCGCGGGCGGTGGTGGGCTGGGAGCTTGGAGGGGTCGGGCAACAGCCCGAACTCCCTTGACGCATCGAAGGATCGACCATGCGCAAGCTCACCGCCGCCATCGCGCTCGCCACCGCCGTCACGGCCCTCGCCGCCGGGACGGCCGGCACCGCCGGCGCCGCGCCCGCCGCTGTGCCCGCGGCCGTACCCGTACCTGCGGCCGCGGCTGCGGCGACCGCCGGACCGGCCGGGCACCTCGCCCTGCGCGGCTGGACGCTGCTCAACGAGCACGGCCCGGGCGCCAACCCCGGCGAGCGGCTCACCGCGCAGGTCAGCGCCCGTACGGTCGACGGCCGGGCCCGGGGGCACGCCGTGGTGCAGCACGTCTTCGACAAGGACGGCACCATCCGGGCCGAGTTCGACGTCGACTGTCTGACCGTCGACGCGGACGGCGCCGTCACGGTGACCGGGCCGATCTCGCGGATGGTGCTCACCCCGCTCGGCGGCGAGCCGCAGCCCTTCCAGCCCGGGCAGCACCCCGAGGCCGGTCTGACCTTCTACCCGGCCGACGGGCACGGCGAGCGCCGGGTCGGCTGGGAACGGACCGACCCCACGAGGCACACCGAGGTCACCCGGTGCGGCACCGTCCCGGCCGGTTTCTGGGTCATCGGAGGCGGCACCGTCCTGCACCGGTAGCGCCAGGGCGGCGACGACACCGGCGGGCCCGCCCGGCGCGGCGGGCCTGCGCCGACGCCCCGCGGGGCGGGCGCGCCGCCCGGGGGGCGGGGGGGGGGAGCCCCGGGCCGGCGGCCCGCCCCCGCCCGCGCCCCCCCCCCGCGGCCGGCCGCCGCCGGCGGGCCCAGGGCGACGGTCAGCCCGGCGTCAGCTGCCCGTCAGCGCCGCGCGCCACCGTAGTGGGCATGACGTCGATCACGGCGGTCTCCAGCTGCCTTCCCGACACCGTCCCGATCGCCCGCTTCCAGCGGCGACTCCAGCTGACGGACGTCCAGTTGCGCCGCTACCAGCGCTTCTACGGGCTCGCCGAGGTGTGCCGCGACCCGGCGGCCACCGAGACCGAGCTGCTGCTGCGCGCCGCGACCAAGCTGGTCGAGCTGCGCGGCCAGGAACAGCGCGTCAAGTACGTCCTCCAGGCCCGCACCATGCCCTCGCCGCTGCCGTACCCGCTGACCGCGCTCGGGCCGCTCCAGGCCGAACTCGGCCTGGAGCACGCCGCCGCGTTCGTCGTCTCGCACCACGCCTGCGCCTCCGGCCTGCTCGCCCTGGACCTGGCCGGCACCCTGCTCGCCGCCGACCCGGACCCGAACGCGCTCGCCCTGGTCGTCGCCGGGGAGAAGGCCTGCACCGCGCAGACCCAGTCCATCCCGGACGTCACCGTGATGGGCGAGGGCACCGCCGCCGTCCTGGTGAGCGCGGACCGCTCCGGCCCGGACCGGATGACGGGCTACGCGGCGCGCACCTACCCGCGGTTCGGCGACGAGTTCGTCATGGGCGAGGTCGCCGCCAAGGAGTTCCAGGACCTCTACGGGCCCGGCCTGTGCGAGGTGATCGCCGCGGCGCTGGCCGAAGCGGGCTGCGGGATCGACGAGTTGGCGCTGGTGCTGCCGCACAACGTCAACCGGCTGTCCTGGCTCGGCGTCTGCAAGGACCTCGGGCTGCCGCTGGAGAAGGTCTTCCTCGACCCTTCCCGCCGGGCCGCTGGAGCCGCTGGAGCCGCCGGAGCGGGCGGACGGCCTGGCCGACGTACGGCTCCCAGCTCTTGAGCCTGAGGGCTCGCTCCTCCGGGGTGAGGCGGCGGGGGCCGAGGCGAAGCCGCCGCGCAGCGCCGAAGGCTCAAGCAACCCGGGCCGAAGGCCCGTGACCGGCCACCAGCAGCTGCTGGACCCCGGCCCGGCCGCCGCGACCTTCCAGATCCAGGCGCTGCTCAGCACCGCCGAGACCGAACCGGCCGCGGCGGGCCGGACCGCCCTGGTCACCGCCGTCGACCGGGACGGCGCGGTCGGCTGCGCGGTGCTCCGCCTGCTGGCCCCGGCCACCGTTCCCGCCGCGACCACCACCCCGAAGCAGACCGCCCCGCACCCGACCGCCCCGAACCCGACCGCCCCGAACGGAGCCGACGCATGATCGCCCTGGTCAGCGGCGGCTCCCGGGGCATCGGCCGGGCGATCGTGCTCCGCCTCGCCCGGGACGGCTACGACGTCGCCTTCTGCTACCGCGCCGACGCCGACGCAGCCGACCGGCTGGTCAAGGAGGCCGGGGAGGCCGGCACCCGGATCACCGCGACCCGCTGCGACGTGGCCGACTCCGCCGCGGTCCGCGACTGGTTCGCCCGCACCGAGCGCGACCTCGGCCCGGTCGACGCCGCGGTCACCTCGGCGGGCATCACCAGGGACCGTCCGGTGATCCTGATGCCCGAATCCGACTGGGACGAAGTGCTGCGCACGAACCTGGACGGCGTCTACCACGTGTGCCGCGCGACGGCCTTCGCGATGAGCAAGCGGCGCACCGGAGTGATCGTCAACCTGTCGTCAGTGTCCGGGATTTACGGTAACGTCGGCCAGGCCAACTACGCCGCCTCGAAGGCGGGGATCATCGGCTTCACCAAATCCCTGGCCAAGGAGTGCGGCCCGCGCGGCGTGCGGGCCAACGTGGTCGCCCCGGGCCTGATCGCGACCGACATGGTCGGCGGGATGTCCGGGGCAGCGCTGGAACGGATGCTGGGGAGCGTTGCGCTCGGGCGGATCGGCAAGCCGGAAGAGGTGGCCGACCTGGTCTCCTTCCTGCTGTCCGACCGGGCGGCGTACATCAGCGGGTCGGTCTTCGAGATCCACGGCGGCGGCACGTTCTGATGGTCCGACGAGTGGGGGCGGGAATGCGGGAAGTGCAGGGTCCGACGGCCGGGGGCGGCAGAGACCACTACGACGCGATCGTGGTCGGCAGCGGCCTCGGCGGACTGGTCAGCGCGGCCTACCTGGCCGCCGACGGGCGCAGCGTGCTCGTCCTCGAACAGCACGACGTGGCCGGCGGCAACGCCCACGTCTTCCGCCGCCGGCGCAAGTACGAGTTCGACGTCGGCACCCACTACGTCGGCGACTGCGGGCCGGACGGCATCTTCCCCGCGATCCTGTCCGGACTCGGCGTCCGCGACCGGGTGTCCTTCCGCCCGATGGACAACGAGCAGGGCTTCGACCGGATCATCACCCCCACCGCCACCCTGGACGTGCCGGCCGGCTGGCCGGGCTACCGGGACCGGCTGCGCGCGGCCCTGCCCGAGGAGGCCGAGGGCGTCGACCGCTTCGTCCACCTCGCCGAGACGGTGGCCGGAGCCACCCGGGAGGCCCTGCTCGGCCGCCCCATGGTCGACCTGTTCCGCCAGTACCCGGACACCATGCGCTGGGCCCGCCGGGCCCGGACCCTCGCCGAGGCCCTGGACCACTGCGGCCTCTCGCCCAAGGCCCGCACCCTGCTCGCCGCCCAGGCCGGCAACTACGGCACCATGCCGGACGGCATCACCTTCGCCGAGCACGCCGCGATGCTCGACCACTACCTGCGCGGCGCCTACTACCCGGAGGGCGGCGGGCAGGTCCTGGTGGCCGCCTTCGTCGAGGCCCTGGAGTCGTACGGCGGCGAGCTGCGCACCCGCTGCGAGGTGCGCCGGATCCTGATCGAGGACGGTCGCGCCACCGGCGTCGAACTCACCGACGGCACCCGGATCTCCGCCCCCCTGGTGATCTCCAACGCCGACTACCGCCGCACCGTGCTCGACCTGTGCGGCGGCGAACGGGCCTTCCCCGCCGACCTGGTCGACCGGACCCGCGCGGCCACCATGCGCGGCGCCCTGGTCGCGGTGTACATCGCCCTCGACACCGAGCTGCCCGGCCTGCCCAACGCCAACCTCTGGTGGCACGGCAGCGACGACATGGAGGCCGCCCACGCCGCCATGATCGAGCGCTGGGAACGCGACGGCACGGTGGACTCGATACCCCAGCTGATGTTCTCCTTCGCCTCCCGCAAGGACCCGGACGCCACCGCGGTCTGCCCGCCCGGCCACTCCAACTTCCAGCTGCTCACCCTCTGCCCGCCCGGCTACGACTTCTGGGGCGTCCGCGGCGGCCCGGTGGACGGCGAGCCCTACCGCCGCGACGCCGCCTACCAGGCGCGCAAGCAGCAGTTCACCGAACTGATGGTGACCGCCGCCGAGAAGGTGGTCGGCCCCTTCCGGGACCGCATCACCCACCTGGAGACGGCCACCCCGCTCAGCCACGAGCGCTACACCCGCAGCAGCGGCGGCACCCCGTACGGCATGGCCCGCTGGGGCAACGTCAGCAAGCGGCCCGACGTGCGCACCGACGTCGAGGGCCTGTACGTGGTCGGCCAGAGCACCCGCTTCGGCAGCGGCCTGAGCGCGGTCGCCACCGGCGGCATCGTCGCCGCCGGGCAGATCCTGGACCGCCCGCTGCTGACCGAGGTCGCCGCGGGCGCCGTGCTCGGCGACCCGGCCAGGCTCCCCGACCGCGGCCCCGACTGGGACCCGCTGCTGGTCTCCCGCGGGCGCGCCCGGCAGGGCGCCAAGGGCCTCGCCCGGATCGGCTGAACCCACTCCCGTACCGCACCCGAGCAGGAGCAGTGTTCCCATGACCAGTGTTCCCATGACCGGTGCCCCGACCTTCGCCGTCGTCCCCGGCGCCCAGGTGCACGAGGCCCTGCACGGCCACGAGCAGGACGTCATCGCCACCGTCGAGGCCGCCCGGCTGGCCGACGCCCGGGGCGAACGCCCGCGCCGGGTCGGCTTCTTCGGGGTCGGCCTGATCGCCCGCTACCTCCACACCTACCTCGCCGCCAACGGCTTCGACTTCACCGAGGCCGGTGTCCACGACCTCTCCGCCGACCACGCCCACGGCTTCGCCGACTACCTGCGCCGGGCCGAGGGCGAGGACCTGGCCGTCACCGTCCACGAGAAGCCCGAGGACCTGGTCCGCTCCGCCGGCCTGGTCGTCTTCGCCACCGTGGCCGGCGAACCGCACGTGACGGACCCGGCCTGGTTCGCCCACCACCCGCTCGTGCTGCACATCTCGCTGCGCGACCTCTCCCCGGAGATCGTCCTCGACTCCTGGAACGTGGTCGACGACATCGACCACTGCCTCAAGGCCGGCACCTCTCCGCACCTGGCCGAACAGCGCGTCGGCCACCGCGCGTTCGTGGCCGGCACGCTGTACGACGTGCTCACCGGCACGATCACCCCGCCCGCCGACCGCACGGTGGTCTTCTCCCCGTTCGGCCTCGGCGTGCTCGACCTGGCCGTCGCCAAGCACGTCCACGACCAGGTCCTGGCGGCGGGCCGGCTGCACACCGTCCCCGACTTCTTCCACGAGCTCAAGCGCTACGGCTGACCCCGCCCCTCCCCCCTTCCCCCGGCCCTCCTCCACCCTCCCCCCCTCTCCCCCACCCTCCGTCAGCGGCACGTCAGTTGAGCGTCAGCCGCCGCGGCGGAGAATCACCCCATGAGATCCTTTGCCACCCTGGCCGAGTTCACCGAGGCGACCGGCGAGCACCTCGGCTACAGCGACTGGCTGGTCGTCACCCAGGAGAGCGTCGACCGGTTCGCCGGCGCGACCGGCGACCTCCAGTGGATCCACGTGGACCCGGAACGCGCGGCCACCGGCCCCTTCGGCACCACCATCGTCCACGGCTACCTGACGCTCGGCCTGCTGCCGGCGATGATGCGCGCCATCTTCGCGATCGAGTCCGTCACCATGGGCGTCAACTTCGGCCTGGACAAGGTGCGTTTCCCGCACCCGGTGAAGGTCGGCGCCGGGTCCGCGGCGGCGCCCGGGTGACCAGCGTGCGCGAGACACCGGCCGGCCACCTGGCCGCGGTGCGGATGACCGTGGAGATCGAGGGCGAGACCCGCGCGGCCTGCGTCGCCGACACCCTCTCCCTCTTCCTCGCCACCCCGAAGGCGTCTCCCCAAGAGGGGAGTTAGTACCACCGCGCCCCGCACCCCACCGCCGCCAGAATGGTCCCCACGGCCACCACGGCCGGGAGCAGCACGCAGGCACCAGAGAGGAGCGCGTCCATGGACCGCACGATGCAGCTCGGGCCCGACCCGGCACCGGTCGAGATCAGGGGCTTCTCCGCTTCCGCCGGACTCACCGGACTCCGGCGCGCGTTGACGCTCTGCTGGCTCTCCGTCTCCGCCTTCGGCCGGTCCCTCGGACTCACCACCGCGATCTCCCTGGTCGGCCCCGGCCTCGGCCTGGTGCCCCGGGCGATGCAGCGGGTCCGCGCCCTGGCGGCCCATCAGCGCGGCCTGGCCGAGGACTGGTCGGGCGTCCGGATCCCGGGCCCGCCCGGACCGCTGCCGCCCGTCCCCGAGGGCGCCTCCGGGGCGATCGCCCGCTACCGCTGGATCATGAGCGACCCGCAGACCCGCCGGGAGTTCGCCTGGATCCTCACCGACCCGATCGCCGGCGGCCTGCTCGCCTTCGGCCCGATCGCCCTGGTGCTCAGCGGCCTCTGGGGGATCTTCCTGGCCTTCTTCGGCGTCCCGCTGTCCACCGAGTGGGACGGCCTCTGGTACCAGTTCATCCCGATCGACGGCCAGGCCACCGCCGTCCTGGCCGGTGTCCTCGGCCTGCTCCAACTCCCGCTCGCCCTCTGGACGGCGCCCCGCGCGGTGCGCCGGCACGCCCTCCACACCCGCTCGATGCTCGCCCCGAGCGAGCAGGAGCTGATGGCCAGCCGGATCGAGCACCTCACCACCACCCGCAGCACCGCGGTGGACACCCAGATGGCCGAGATCCGCCGGATCGAGCGCGACCTCCACGACGGCGCCCAGGCCCGCCTGGTCGCGATGGGCATGACCCTGGACGCCGCCGAGCACCTCCTGGAGACCAACCCGGACGCCGTCCGCGCCCTGCTGATCGAGGCCCGGGAGTCCTCCTCCAAGGCCCTGGAGGAGATCCGCAACCTGGTCCGCGGCATCCACCCGCCGGTCCTCGCCGACCGCGGACTGGCCGACGCCGTCCGGGCGTTGGCGATGGTCTGCCCGGTCCCCACCGAGGTCGCGGTCGACCTCCCCGGCCGCCCCGAGATGCCCGTCGAGTCCGCCGCCTACTTCGCCATCTCGGAGATCCTCACCAACGTCTCCAAGCACTCGCACGCGGACCGCGCCTGGATCGACATTCGCTACGATCACGGCATGCTGCGCGTCACCGTCACGGACACCGGCCGCGGCGGAGCCGACGCCACCCGCGGCACCGGCCTGCGCGGCATCGAACGACGGCTCGCCACCTTCGACGGCGTCCTCGCCGTCAGCAGCCCCGTCAACGGCCCCACCATGGTCACCATGGAGCTCCCGTGCGCATTGTCCTCGCCGAAGACCACTTCCTCCTGAGGGACGGCCTGATCCGCCTCCTCCAGGCCTACGGCCACGAGGTGACCGCCGCCGTCGACAACGGCGCCGACCTCCTCCGCGCCCTCACCGACCACCAGCCGGACGTCGCCGTCGTCGACGTCCGGCTCCCCCCCGACTTCACCGACGAGGGCCTGCGCGCCGTCCTCACCGCCCGCCGCACCACCCCGACCCTCCCCGTCCTCCTCCTCTCCCAGTACGTCGAACCCCTCTACGCCCGCGAACTCCTCGCCAGCGGCGGCCGCGGCGTCGGCTACATGCTCAAGGACCGCGTCACCAACGGCTCCCAGTTCCTCGACTCCATCCGCCGCGTCGCCGACGGCGGCACCGCCATGGACCCCGAGGTCATCTCCCAACTCCTCATCCGCAAGGAACGCGACGAATCCGTCGCCGCCCTCTCCACCCGCGAACGCGAAGTCCTCGAATGGCTCGCCCAGGGCCGCTCCAACGCCGGCATCGCCCAGGGCCTCTTCATCACCGAGAAGGCCGTCGCCAAACACATCAGCAACATCTTCACCAAGCTCAACCTCCTCCCCACCGACACCGACAACCGCCGCGTCCTCGCCGTCCCCACCTACCTCGACCAATAACCCCCGGCACCCGCGCACCGGTCCTGCCCCCAGGCCGAGAAAAGGCAAAAGCCCCAGGTCACGGCGAGTGAGTCCTGGGGCTTCTACAGAGCCGCCTGCGGGATTCGAACCCGCGACCTACGCATTACGAGTTTGCCCAATCATCGTCCGTGGCCGTCCGGGTTCGTCCGCGTCGCTGGTCGGCGGACTGCACAGGACCGAAACGGATCGCCACGGACGCGGTGGACTGAGACCAGAACTGAGACCGGGCACCCGACCAGCCACGCTGGCCCCAGGCCACCGCGACGGACAGACGGCCTGGAAGCTAGCAGCCCTCCCTCGGAATCGTTCATCCTGTCTAGGTATCGACCTAGAGAAGGGAGCGGCCAGTGCCCGAGCGGAGCCCGCGCGGTACCTACCTGCGGATCGCCGATGCGCTGCGGACCAAGATCAGCGGAGACTCCACGGTGACGGCGCTCCCCTCCGAAGCGGAGCTGATGGAGGAGCACGGCGTCGCCCGCACCACGGTGAAACGCGCTCTCGACGTCCTCGCGGCGGAGGGCCTGATTCGGTCGCAGCCCGGCGTCGGATGGGTTGTCGGACGCGCCGAGCCCAAGGTCCCGGTGCTTGACCAGCTCACCGCTCTCGCCCGAAAGCTCGACGTCGGGGCCGTCTTTCCCTCGGAGAAGGAACTCACGGAGCACACCGGTGCAGCGAGAGGTACGGTCCGGCGCGCCCTCGCACAGATGGAGGGCGCCGGGGTCCTCGAAGTGCGCCACGGAAAGGGCCGAACCGTCCGCGCCCTGCCCGCCAATCACACCTAGGAGCAGATGCCCGTGTGGGCCTACGACCTTGCCGAGTCCCTCCTGTCCACCGATCTCCCCCGCCGCTGGTCCCACTCCTTGGGGGTGGCGGGCCGGGCGCGCACCCTGGCCGGGATCCTCGGCCCGGACGCCGAGCTGCTGGAGTCCGCGGCCGTCCTGCACGACGTCGGCTACTCGCCGAGGATCGTCAACTCGGGATTCCACCCGCTCGACGGCGCCCGGTTCCTCCGCTCGGAGAGCGTGGACGAGCGCGTCGTGCGGCTGGTCGCCCATCACTCGTGCGCGCTGCTCGAAGCTGAGGAGCGCGGCCTGCGCCACGAGCTGGAGGCGGAGTTCCCTCTGGAGGAACCCCACCTGGTGGACGCGCTGATCTACTGCGACATGACCACCACGCCGGATGGCACGCCGACGACGACGCCTGACCGGATCGCCGAGATCGTCGGCCGGTACGGCCTCGACAGCATCGTCGGCCGCTTCATCCGCCGCGCCGAGCCGGAGATCGACGCTGCCGCGCGCCGGGTCGAAGGTCGCTTGGTCCAAGCCGACACCACGACCTAACCGATGTGCGGCTGCACTCGGTCAGGCTCCAAGCCGTGCTTGATCCGCAGCCGCATGGACGGGTGAATGTCCAGGTCATCGAGGTCCGCTGGGTTCACCCAGCGGACCTCTTTCGACTCCGAACTCGTCCGCAGGGCACCGCCGACAGGACGCGCCCGGAAGCAGATGGAGAACTGCTGCCGAACCTCCCCGTCGTCGTAGGCCATGACGTGACCGGGGTCCGTATAGAGTCCGACGACCGAAACCACCTCGACGTCGATCCCCGTCTCCTCCCGGACCTCGCGGACCACGGTGTCCGCCACGGACTCCCCGATGTCGTGCCCGCCGCCGGGGAGGGCCCACAGGTTGTTGTCCGTCTTGTGGATCAACAACAGCCGCCCATCGGTGTCCCTCACGACAGCCGTAACGGAGGGCACGACGGAGTTCGCCGGCGGGGCGGCCGGGTCATGGAAGTAGTCGATGCGGCTCACGCAGCCTCACTTTCACGATGTGGCGAGGTGATGGCTCGGGAGCTCTCCCAGATCCGCTCGATGCTCGCCGCGTACGTGCTGAACAGCTCTCCGCCGGGCACCTGGGAAAGGTGCATCACCGGTGCCAGATAGGCGCCGACACCGTAGACGTGTCCGTTGACGAGCAGGTCGTCGTCGGCCCGGTAGAGCGAGTTGTAGAGCGTCGTCGAGTGGAGCCGGAACTCAACTCCGGGGAGGCCGAACAGCGGCGCATAGTTGGCGAGGGCGTTGCGAATCTTGCCCGCCATCGCCGGGCCGATCCCCTCGTCCTCACCGCGCTGGGGGGGGCCCCCCCCCCCCGGGGGGGCCCCCCCCGCGCGGGGGGGCGGCCCCGCCCCCCCCCGCCCGCCAGGGGGGGTTACACA
>NZ_JBHYGR010000122.1:28091-28817 GCF_042738155.1 Kitasatospora sp. NPDC059088
CTCGGGCGCTCGTGTGCGGTGAGTGTCTCTATCACACCCCCCCCCCGCGCCGCCCCGCCGCGCCCCCCCCCCCCGGGGGGCCCCCCCCCCCCCCGGGGGGCCCCCCCAGCATGAGCCGTACGGGCACGCCGGCCTGCGCCTTCTCCCGAACGAGGCGGAAGAAGAGCGGGTCCTCCGAGAGCCAGAATCCGGCGTACACCACCAGGTCGAAGTGCCGCGTGGACTTCGCATAGAGGGACGTCCACAGCTCTTTCGGCACGACCGCGCGGTGTGGGTACAGCTTCACCAGCTCAGCTCGGCCGGCTTCCGCCGTCGCGCTGCTGGTCTGCTCGTCTGACCAGAGTTCCGACAGGTCTCGCTGCAACAAGTTGGCGAGTGCGTACTGGAAACGCCGGTACGGGCGGCGCTCGTCCTTGGCTTCCACCCATCGCTCGACGGTTCGCGGGCTAACGCCGAGCCGCTCCGCGATCTGCTCAATCTTCAAATTGCTGGCGAGGATCGCCCCTCGCAGCCTCTCATTGGCCATCTCGCCCTCCCCTGGACGATGGTGCGGCACTTGGACGATCCGGGACGACTTCGACCGTAGCCAAGTCGGACCGTAGCCGTCCAGATGCGCCGTGTTCCGACAAGGCCGGAGAGCCGAATCTATTGATGCGCGGCCGGGACTCACCGACCGAACCAAGCGAAGGACTTGACGGAGCGTCGATTCCTCGGCATCGTAAGAGA
>NZ_JBHYGR010000123.1:0-1029 GCF_042738155.1 Kitasatospora sp. NPDC059088
GGTTACATTCCGAACCCGGAAGCTAAGCCTCACAGCGCCGATGGTACTGCAGGGGGGACCCTGTGGGAGAGTAGGACGCCGCCGAACAATCATTCCAAAAAGACCCCCTCCCATTCGGGAGGGGGTCTTTTTGCGTTACCCTCTGCCAATGCAGAACCTGACCCTGACCTGGCAGACCGCCGGGGGTGCCGCCGTCGTCCTCTACGGAGGCGCGTACGCCGCTGCGAGGGTCCGGAAACCGGGGGCGTCGGCGCTGCTGCGGGAGGCCGGCACGCTGCTGGCGCTGTTCGCGCTCTGGCAGCTGGTCGGGCACCTGTCGGTGATGAGTGCCGATCACGCGTTGGACCGGGCGGGCTGGATCCACCGGACCGAGCGGGCGATCGGCCTGCCGGACGAGGCCTCCTGGCAGGCGGCGGTCACGCCGTACCCGGTGCTGGTGCGGCTGGCGAACTACTACTACGCGGTGATGCACTTCGCCGTCATGCTCGGTGTGCTGCTCTGGGTCTTCCTGCGGCACCGGGAGCGCTACGCGTGGGTGCGCAACACGGTGGTGATCACCACGGCGGTCTGCCTGCTGGTGCAGTTCATCCCGGTGGCGCCGCCGCGGATGCTGCCGCAGAGCGGCTTCGTGGACGTGGCCGCGGAGTACGGGCAGTCGGTGTACGGCGGCGCGGTCGGCGGGGTGGTGGTGGCGGACCAGCTGTCGGCGATGCCGTCGGTGCACGTCGCCTGGTGCGTGCTGGCGGCGGTCGCGGTGGTGCGGGTGTCGCCGAGCCCGTTCCGCTGGGTGGTGGTGCTGCACCCGCTGCTGACGGTCGCGGTGGTCGTGGTGACGGCCAACCACTTCTGGGCGGACGGCATCGTCGCCGTCGCCATCCTGCTGTTCGCCTACGCCGTCCTGGCGTTGGCGGCACGGCGACGGGGGGGGGGGGGGCAGCGCGGTCGGAAGTTATCCACACCCGGCGGGGGCGGGGGGGTGGGCCCGGACCGGGGGGGGTGTCGCGCGGGGCTGTGTCGTGAGAGCGCGGG
>NZ_JBHYGR010000123.1:1039-9785 GCF_042738155.1 Kitasatospora sp. NPDC059088
GGGCGTGGTTCGTCGGGGCTGACCCCTCGGTGTTTGCCCCCCGCGCGGCCGGGGGGGGGGGGGCGGGGGGGGGGGGGGGCGCCCCGGGGGGGCGCCCCCCCCGCCCCCGGGCCGGTGCCGAGGAGCGGCCCCAGCAGGTCGGTTGAGCCCCGGCAGGTCACTTGACCGGCAGGGCGACCTTCCCCCAGGAGCCGTTGCTCAGGCGGGAGGTGGCCCAGTACCAGGCGATGGCCCCGGAGACGGCCGCGACCCAGCCGGCGGCCTTGCCGAGGCCGCTGTAGCCGCCGAGGACGGCGATGGCGTCCAGCACGAGGGAGACGGTGAACAGGCCGTAGACGGCGCGGCTGAACAGGCCCGCGCCCCAGCTGGCGGCGGTGAGGCTGAGGGCGAGCAGGGCCCACAGCAGCAGGAACAGACCGGCGGCGTTCTTGCTCGCGCCGCCGGCCACCGACCAGGTCGCCCAGAAGGCGCCGAGGCTGGTGAAGGCGGTCCCGGTGAAGCCCTCGCCGCCGCGGAGCTGCCAGAGGCCCGCGATGAAGAGGGTGACGCCGCCGAGCAGGTGGGCGAGGTGGGCCGCGTCCCCGACACCGGTGCCGTGCAGGATCCCGGTGGAGAGCAGACCGTAGGCGAGCAGTGTCAGGCCGAGGGCGAGGTAGCCGAGGTTACCCGCGTCGGCTCCGGTGGAGCGGGCGTTCGTTGCCCCGGTAGCGTCGTTGCTCACCGGAGGCTCCTTTCACTCTGGGCGCGCGCAGGGCGCAGTGACGCTTGGTGTCGTTCCGATGAGTGGATGCGCGCGACCGCGCCGAGGGCGCACGGCTGTGAGCGTGCGCGGGCTGCGGTCAGAAGTGAGGTCAGAAGCGACGGGCCTGCGGAGAGCCGCTGGTCACGTCCCCGCCGGGGGATTCCCCGGCGAGATCGGTTTACCCGGCCCCGCTCGCTTGTACCCTTGTGAAGATAACAATTTGTGACGATGTCAGCCGGGGAACGCTCAGGTCTGGCGCCGGGTCGGAACCCGGAGCGTCAGGATCGCCATGTCGTCGGACGGCGGCTCGGGGGCGAAGCGCTCGACCGCGCGCTGCACCCGCATGGCGACCGCGCCGGCGGTCAGTCCGGTGCAGCCGGTGAGCACCTCGGCGAGGCCGTCGTCGCCGAGCATCCGCCGGCCCTCGCGGCGTTCGGTGACGCCGTCGGTGACGCAGAGCAGGACCTCGCCGGGCGCCAGCACCAGGTGCTCGGCGGTGAGTTCGAGGTCCTCCATGACACCGAGCAGCGGCTGCGGGGTGGCGGCCCGGTCGACCTGGCCGTCGGTGCGCAGCCGCAGCGGCAGCGGGTGGCCGGCGCAGACCAGGGACAGTTCGGTGCTGCCGTCCGGGCGGGGCGTCAACTCGCCGTAGAGCAGGGTGAGGAAGCGGCTGCGCGCGCCCTCGTCCAGGATGGCCGCGTTGAGCCGGCGCAGCACCTGCGGGGCGTCCAGGCCCTCGCGGGCGAGCAGGCGCAGCGAGTGCCGGGCCAGGCCGGTGACGGAGGCGGCCTCGGGGCCGGTGCCGCAGACGTCGCCGATGGCGAAGCCGTAGGTGCCCTCGCGGATGGTGAACAGGTCGTAGAAGTCGCCGCCGACCTCGTTGCCCTCGCCGGCGGCCTGGTAGTAGACGTCCACCTCGACGCCCGGGATCTCGGGCAGGTCCGGCGGGAGCAGGCTGCGCTGCAGGGCCTGGCTGGTCGCGGTGCGCTCGGAGTAGAGGCGGGAGTTGTCGAGGGCCAGGGCGGCCCGGCGGGAGAGGTCCTCGGCGAGTTCGAGGATCTCCTGCCGGAACCGCACGCCGGCCGGGACGCCGAGGGCGAGCAGGCCGATCACCCGGTTGCGGGCGGTCAGCGGCAGGACGACGGTCTCGCCGAGCAGGCCGGTGAGTTCGGGGCTGTCGGTGAGGCCGCGGGCTCCGGCGGTCTCGGTGGGCGCGGTCCAGAAGCGGACGCCGTGGGTGGGCCCGGCCTCGGGGGCGGGGGTCTTGTCGAGGAGGTCGCGCAGGGGGTCGATCCGGTCCTCGTCCTCGTGCAGGACGAAGGCGAGGCCGGCCGAGGAGCTGTGGTCGCCGTTGGTGTAGACGGCGCACCAGGAGGCGAGGGTGGGGACGGCCATCTGGGCCATCAGCGCCAGGGTCTGCTCGTGTTCGAGGGTGCCGGCCAGCAGGTCGGAGGCTTCGACGAGGAAGGAGAGCGAGCCGCGGCGCAGCCGTTCGAGCTCGGTCAGCCGGGTGCTCTCGACGGCCAGGGCGACCCGGTCGGCGGCGAACTGGAGGCGCAGCGCGTCCTCGTTGTCGTAGCGGCCGGGGGCGGCGGTGGCGATGCCGAGCGAGCCGATCAGGCGGCCCTCGACCTTGAGCGGGACGGTGACCAGGGAGCGCATGCCGCTGCCGGTGAGCAGGGGCAGGCCGGTGGGGCGGGCGGCGAGGTCCTCGTGGACGGTGGGCAGCCGGGCGGAGTCGTAGCGGTTGCCGGTGCCCACCGGGAAGCGGGTGTGCCGGCGGTGCCCGGTGGTCAGGCCGGTGGCGGCGCGGACCTCGAACTCGGCCTCGTCGTCGGTGGTGAGCAGCAGGTAGGCGGCGTCCGCGTCGAGCAGGTCGCGGGCGCGTTCGACGGTGCGCTGGAGGAGGGTTTCGAGGTCGTCGGTGGCGACCGGACCGGCCAGCAGGTCGAGCCGGGGACCGGTCTGGTCGGGGCGCTCGCCGGGCAGGGCGCGGGCGGGGGAGCGCAGGACGGCGCGGTCGGGTTCGAGGACGAGCAGGCAGAGGGTGGAGGCGACGCCCTCGGTGTCGCGCACGCGCACCTGGACGCCGTAGACCTCGACCTCCTCGCCGTCGGCCCGGCGTACGCCGTAGTCGCCCTCCCAGCGGGCCAGCCGGAGGGTGTCGGTGAGGCCGAGGCCGCGGCCGGGGGACTGCGGCCAGACCGCGAGGTCGGCCCAGGGGCGGCCCAGCACGGTGGCCGCGGGGTAGTGGAAGAGGGATTCGGCGTCCGGGTTCCAGGCCAGGACGCGGCCGTCCTCGTCGAGTTGGACGACGGCGACGTGCACCGGCCCGGGGCTGCTGGGCAGGTCGCTGCCGGGGGTGGCGGGGACGGCGTAGCGGGTGCCGGCCACGTGGGCGGGCAGGGCGAGCCGGAACCAGACGGTCTTCTGCCCGGCCGCGTACTCGACGCCCCAGCGTTCGGCGAGGGCGGAGCACATCAGCAGGCCGCGGCCGCCCTCGCCGTCGGGGTCGGCGAAGCGCTCGGAGGCGGACACCGGGCCGTCACCGAGCGAGGGCAGGCCGCGCTCGGGGTGGTGGTCGGTGACCTCGATCCGGACGCTCTCCTCCTCGCGCAGGCAGCACACCTCGGCGGCGGTGCCGGCGTGCACGACGGCGTTGGTGACCAGCTCGCTGACCAGCACGACGGCGTCGTCGACGACCTCGGGCAGGCCCCAGCCGAGCAGCGCGTCCCGGACGAAGCCCCTGGCGGCGGCCGCGGACCGGCCGTCGGGGTCGAAGGTGGCGGCTGCGCGCGCGGTGACCACGTTGCCACTTCTCCTCTGCTGCTCTGGCCCTGACTGTCCGGGGCTCGTGCCGACCTTCCCGGGCGGGCCGTCGGGTGGGCGGCGTCGTCGGGTCGGGTCGTGGCCCGGTGCAGCGCTCCACCCTACTTTCCGCTTGGTTCCCCGTGGGGGCGGGGCGGCGAAACAGGCACCGGAGGGTGATTCTGCCCACCTGTTTCGGACGGTGCGGGGACAACCGTGGGCAACCAGCCGTATACCCGGCGCAGGTGCTGCCAGACTGGGGGGTCCGCGACGGCCGGTGGGAGCAGTACGGTCGTGTGGGTGCCGGTGGGCCGTGAGGTCCGGCCGGTACGCAGCCCAGCCGGGCCGGTGCCCGGTCCCGTGCCGTTCCGGCGCGGCGGTCACCGGACAGTACACACGATGTGGGAGGGGCCCGTTGAGTTCGGCCACCAAGGACGCCACCAAGGACGCCACCGGTACGACGCCGCAGGCTCCGCGCGGCGGGCGGGCCGGGGCCGCGCCGCGGATCGCGGCCGGCCGGCGAGCGGGCCACAGCCGCGGCGCGGAGCCCGCCGAGCTGCGCAAGCTGCTGGCCGCGCTCACCGCGATGCGGGACGGGAACTTCCGCCGCCGGCTGACGGTGCCGGGCGACGGGCCGTTGGCGGAGATCGCCGCGGTGTTCAACGAGGTCGCCGAGCGCAACCAGCACCTGACCGGTGAACTGGCCCGGGTGCGGCGGGCGGTGGGCCGCGAGGGCCGGCTGAACGAGCGGCTGGAGACCGGTGCGGGCGAGGGCGCCTGGATGGCGGCGGTCGACAACTGCAACGCGCTGATCGACGACCTGGCCCGGCCGATGGCCGAGGTGGGCCGGGTGCTGACCTCGATCGCCGAGGGCGACCTGGACCAGAAGATGGAGCTGCGCTCGCTGCACAGCAACGGGGTGAGCCACCCGTTGCGCGGCGAGTACCTGAGGATCGGCCGGACGGTCAACGGGCTGGTGGACCAGCTCTCCGAGTTCACCGACGAGGTGACCCGGGTGGCCCGCGAGGTGGGCACCGAGGGCAAGCTCGGCGGGCAGGCCAAGGTCCGCAGCGTGTCGGGCAGTTGGAAGGACCTGGCGGACTCGGTCAACACCATGGCCGGGCGGCTGACCGCGCAGGTGCGCAACATCGCCCAGGTGACCACGGCGGTGGCCAAGGGCGACCTGTCCCGCAAGGTGACCGTCGACGTGGCCGGCGAGATGCTGGAGTTGAAGAACACCGTCAACACGATGGTGGACCAGCTGAACGGCTTCGCCGCCCAGGTGACGACGGTGGCCAGGGACGTCGGCACCGAGGGCCGGCTGGGCGGTCAGGCGCAGGTGCCGGGCGTGGCCGGGGTGTGGCGCGAGCTGACCGACTCGGTGAACTTCATGGCCGACAACCTGACCGGCCAGGTGCGCAACATCGCCCAGGTGACCACGGCGGTGGCGCGCGGGGACCTCTCGCAGAAGATCGAGGTGGACGCGCGCGGCGAGATGCTGGAGCTCAAGAACACCATCAACACGATGGTGGACCAGCTCTCCGGCTTCGCCGAACAGGTGACCAGGGTGGCCCGCCAGGTGGGCACCGAGGGGCGGCTCGGCGGGCAGGCCCAGGTGCCCTGGGCGGCCGGGGTGTGGCGGGATCTGACCGACAACGTCAACTTCATGGCGAACAACCTCACCGATCAGGTGCGCAACATCGCCCAGGTGACGACGGCGGTCGCCAAGGGCGACCTGTCGCAGAAGATCCAGGTGGACGCCCGGGGCGAGATCCTGGAGTTGAAGAACACCATCAACACCATGGTCGACCAGCTCTCGGCCTTCGCCGACGAGGTCACCCGCGTCGCCCGGGACGTGGGCACCGAGGGCATCCTCGGCGGCCAGGCCAGCGTGCCCGGGGTGTCCGGGACGTGGAAGGACCTGACCAACAGCGTCAACCTGATGGCCAACAACCTGACCAACCAGGTGCGCAACATCGCCGAGGTGACCACGGCGGTGGCCCGCGGCGACGTGTCGAAGAAGATCACCGTCGACGCCCGGGGCGAGATCCTGGAGCTGGTGACCACCGTCAACACCATGGTCGACCAGCTGTCCGCCTTCGCCGACGAGGTCACCCGGGTCGCCCGCGAGGTGGGCACCGAGGGCATCCTGGGCGGCCAGGCCCGGGTGCGCGGGGTGTCGGGCATCTGGAAGGACCTGACCGACAACGTCAACTTCATGGCGTCGAACCTGACCGGACAGGTCCGCAACATCGCCGAGGTCGCCTCCGCGGTGGCCCGCGGCGACCTCTCCAAGAAGATCACCATCGACGCCCAGGGCGAGATCGCGACGCTCGCCGGGACGCTGAACACCATGGTCGACCAGCTGTCCGCGTTCGCGGTCGAGGTGACCCGGGTGGCCCGTGAGGTGGGCACCGACGGCACCCTGGGCGGTCAGGCGAGCGTGCCGGGCGTGGCCGGCATCTGGAAGGACCTGACCGACAACGTCAACCAGATGGCCAACAACCTCACCGGCCAGGTCCGCAACATCGCGCTGGTGATCACCGCGGTCGCCCGCGGCGACCTCTCGCAGAAGATCGACGTGGACGCGCGCGGCGAGATCCTCCAGCTCAAGACCAACATCAACACCATGGTCGACCAGCTCTCCGCCTTCGCCGACGAGGTCACCCGGGTCGCCCGCGAGGTGGGCACCGACGGGCGGCTCGGCGGCCAGGCCCGGGTGCCCGGGGTGGACGGCACCTGGCAGGACCTCACCGAGTCGGTGAACGAGCTGGCCAACAACCTGACCCGGCAGGTGCGCGCGATCGCCCAGGTCGCCACCGCGGTGACCAGGGGCGACCTGAGCCTGCGGATCGACGTGGACGCCGCCGGTGAGCTCGACGAGCTCAAGGACAACATCAACCAGATGATCGCCAACCTGCGCGAGACCACCCGGACCAACCAGGAGCAGGACTGGCTCAAGACCAACCTGGCCCGGATCTCCGGCCTGCTCCAGGGCCGCCGGGACCTGGAGGCCGTCGCCTCGCTGATCATGACCGAGCTGACCCCGGTGGTCTCCGCCCAGCACGGCGCCTTCTTCCTGGCCCAGCCGGCCGGGCGGACCGCCGAACTGATCACCGAGGACGACGACGAGAACGACACCGTGCTGCGCCTGATCGGCAGCTACGGCTACCAGCGGCGGGCGATGCCCACCACCTTCCGGCCGGGCGAGTCGCTGATCGGCCAGGCCGCGACGGAGAAGCGGGCGATCATCGTCAAGGAGGCGCCGCCCGGATACCTCAAGATCGCCTCCGGCCTCGGCGAGGCCTCGCCGGCCCACATCGTGGTGCTGCCGGTGCAGTTCGAGGGCCGGCTGCTGGGCGTGATCGAGCTGGCCACGTTCAGCTCCTTCACCACCGTCGCGCTGGACTTCCTCAACCAGATCGCCGACCTGATCGGTGTCACCGTCAACACCATCAGCGTCAACACCAAGACCGAGGGCCTGCTGCTGGAGTCCCAGCGGCTCACCGCCGAACTCTCGATGCGGTCCGCCGAGTTGGAGGCGCGCCAGGAGGAACTGGAGCGCACCAATGAGGAGTTGCAGGAGAAGGCCGAGCAACTCGCCCAGCAGAACCGCGACATCGAGATCAAGAACAGCGAGATCGAGGAGGCCCGGCAGGTCCTGGAGGAGCGCGCCGAGCAGCTCGCCCTGGCCTCCCGGTACAAGAGCGAGTTCCTCGCCAACATGTCGCACGAGCTGCGCACCCCGCTCAACTCGCTGCTGATCCTGGCCAAGCTGCTCTCCGACAACAACGAGGGCAACCTCTCGCCCAAGCAGGTCGAGTTCGCCGACACCATCCACGGCGCCGGCTCCGACCTGCTCCAGCTGATCAACGACATCCTCGACCTGTCCAAGGTCGAGGCCGGCAAGATGGACGTCCGCCCGGCCCGGATCGCCCTGGTCCAGCTGGTCGACTACGTCGAGGCCACCTTCCAGCCGGTCGCCCTGGACAAGAACCTGGACTTCGCGGTCCGGGTCTCGCCCGCCCTGCCGGTCACCCTGCACACCGACGAGCAGCGGCTCCAGCAGGTGCTGCGCAACCTGATCTCCAACGCCGTCAAGTTCACCGACACCGGCGGCGTCGACTTCTCGATCAGCCCGGCCGGCCGGGACGTCCCCCAGCACGTGCGCGAGCGGCTGCTGGAGTTCGGCTCGATCCAGGGCCCGGACGAGGAGCTGATCGCCTTCTCGGTCTCCGACACCGGCATCGGCATCCCCGGCAACAAGCTGCGGGAGATCTTCGAGGCGTTCAAGCAGGCCGACGGCACCATCAGCCGCAAGTACGCCGGCACCGGCCTCGGGCTGTCGATCAGCCGCGAGATCGCCCGGCTGCTCGGCGGCGAGATCCACGCCGAGAGCGAGCTCGGCAAGGGCTCGACCTTCACGCTCTACCTGCCGCTGCGCACCGAGGCCCCGGACGCCGCCGCCGAGCGGCTCCTGGACCGCCCGGGCCCGGCGAACCCGCCCGCGCTGCGCGCCTCGGTCGGGGTGACCCCGGTGGGCCTGCCGGTGCCGGTCGGCGAGAGCCCGGCCGACCACTGGGCCCAGGAGGTCCGGGAGATGGCCGAGGAGCGCCGCCGCGGGGCGGTGGAGCGCCGCCGCAGCGCCGCCCTGGAGAGCGCCGCGGTGCCGCGGGCGGTGGAGCCCGCGCAGCAGCCCCGGCCGGTCCGCGCCGACACCCGCTTCGACGGCCAGCAGGTGCTGATCGTGGACGACGACGTGCGCAACGTGTTCGCCCTGACCAGCGTGCTGGAGCAGTACGGGCTGACCGTCCTGTACGCGGAGAACGGCCGCGAGGGCATCGAGATGCTGGAGCAGCACGAGAACGTGGCGCTGGTCCTGATGGACATCATGATGCCGGAGATGGACGGCTACGCGACCACCGAGGCGATCCGCCGGATGCCCCAGTTCGCCGGCCTGCCGATCATCGCGCTGACCGCCAAGGCGATGAAGGGCGACCGGGAGAAGTCCCTGGAGGCGGGTGCCACCGACCACATCACCAAGCCGGTGGAGACCGACCACCTGCTGTCGGTGATGTCGGAGTGGCTGAACGGCGACCGCGCGTGAGCGAGGCGCCTGGGGGGGGGGGGGGCGGCGCCCGCCGCCCCGGGGCCCGCCACCGCCGCCCGCGGGGCGGGGGGGGGGCGGGGCGCGCC
>NZ_JBHYGR010000123.1:9795-28441 GCF_042738155.1 Kitasatospora sp. NPDC059088
TGGGGGTGGGGGTGGTGGTGGTGTGCGGTGTTTTTTTGGTCCGCGGCGCCCCTCCGCCCCTCGCCCCGCCGCCCCCCCCCCCCCTGCCGCTCGGCCGGTTTGCTGGCGGAGCGGCCCGGGAACCCGGTAGGGTCACCGAGCGTTGCGAACAGTGACCGGACGGCGACACGCTGCTGAGCGTGCGCCGGAGCACCGGCTGTGCGCCGCTCCGGATCGGGTCCCGACGGAGCGATGTGCCGGGCGAGGGGGTGCGGCTAGCATGACCGGGGTAGCGGTGGGCAGTACGCGAGTGCCCGCACCGGGCGGCAGGCAGGCGACAGGAGGGCGAGCCCCGATGCAGAAGGCGAAGATCCTCCTGGTCGACGACCGGCCGGAGAACCTGCTGGCGCTGGAGGCGATCCTCTCCGCCCTGGACCAGACGCTGGTCCGCGCCGCCTCCGGCGAGGAGGCGCTCAAGGCGCTGCTGACGGACGACTTCGCGGTGATCCTGCTGGACGTCCAGATGCCCGGGATGGACGGCTTCGAGACGGCCGCCCACATCAAGCGCCGCGAGCGCACCCGGGACATCCCGATCATCTTCCTGACCGCGATCAACCACGGCCCGCACCACACCTTCCGCGGCTACGCGGCCGGCGCGGTGGACTACATCTCCAAGCCCTTCGACCCGTGGGTGCTGCGCGCCAAGGTCTCGGTCTTCGTCGACCTGTACGTCAAGAACTGCCAGTTGAAGGAGCAGGCCGCGCTGCTGCGGCTGCAGCTGGAGGCGGGTGGCGGCGAGCCGTCCCTGGGCGGGGCGCTGCTCGGCGAGCTGTCCGCGCGGCTGGCGGCGGTCGAGGAGCAGGCGGAGGCGCTGGGCAAGCAGCTGGACGGGGCCGAGGACGCCGGGGTGGCCGCCACCGCGGCGCACCTGGAGCGCAAGCTCGCCGGACTGCGCCGGGCCCTCGATGCGATGCGCCCCGGTACGCCGTAGGTCGGCCCCGGACGTTCACCCGTCCGGGTGGTTTGCTGCTGCACCTGGGTGAAACCGGGTCAGCGTGACGGTGTGTCTGCGACACGGCCCGGTGCCCGGGCTCGGCCGCGTGGGCGCTGGTCCCCCTCCCCGGTAGGCTGCTGACCCATGGCCACTCGTACGCCCGGAAACGCCGCACGCAAACCGAGTCCGGGACCGTCCAAGAAGGCCGCGGCCAAGGCCCCGGGCAAGCCGCCCGCCAAGAAGGCGGCCGCCCGCCGGGCCCCCGCGAAGAGGACGGCGGCCAAGCCGGCCCCGCCGCCCCCGCCGCGCCGGGGGTTCGTGATGGGCGCCCTCAACGCCCTCGCCAGCCCGATCGCCGCGATCTTCCGCGGCTTCGGCGACGGCGCCAAGAACCTCCACCCGGACCACCGCAAGGACGGCATCGGCCTGCTGCTGTTCGGCCTGGCGCTGGTGGTCGCGGCCGGCACCTGGTTCAGCTCGGAGGGCTGGCTGAACGGGGCGGCCACCGCCGTGGTGTCCGGGCTGTTCGGGCGGCTCGACGTGCTGGTGCCGTTCCTGCTGGCCGGGATCGCCATCCGGCTCTGGCGCCACCCGGAGCTGCCGGAGGCCAACGGCCGGATCGTGATCGGGCTGAGCACCCTGCTGATCGGCGTCCTCGGCCTGGTCCACATCGGCTGCGGCGCGCCCACCATGGGCAGCGGCGCCTCCCGGATAAGGGCGGCCGGCGGGATCATCGGCTGGGCCGCCTCCACCCCGATGATGGCCGCCGCCGGCGCGGTCCTGGCCGTGCCGCTGCTCCTGCTGCTGGCCTTCTTCGGCCTGCTGGTGGTCACCGCCACCCCGGTCAACCGGATCGGCGAGCGGGTCCGCGGGCTCGGGATACGGCTCGGCGTGGTCGAGCCGGGGCCCGAAGACGAGCTGCGCTGGGGGCGCACGCCGGGGTACGAGCCGTCCACCGATCCGCCGGAGGACGCCGACCCCGAGGCGCTGCCCTACACCGTCGACACCGACGGTGACGGCCCCCACGACGAGGTGGCCGCCCGGCGGCGCCGCCGTCGGCGCAAGCAGTCCGCCGAGGACGACGAGGGGCAGCCGGAGGCCGTCGGCCGCATCTCCCTGGACAAGGAACCGGCGGACCAGGAGCCGCTGGACCCGTACGCCACCCGCGACCTGGCCGCCGGCGCCGCCGCCGACCTGGACGGCGCCCTGGTCTACGGGGTGCCCGCCTCCTCCGCCGTGGCGGACATGATGCACCAGGTCAAGGACCTCACCGCGGCGCCGGAGGAGCCCGCCGTCCCGGCCGCCCGCAGCGGCGGCCCGGGGGCGCCCGCGGAGCACGGCCCGGCGCCGGTGCGGATGGAGCAGCTCCAGCTCGGCGAGGGGATCACCTACGCGCTGCCCTCGCTCGACCTGCTGGAGCGCGGCGGCCCGGCCAAGGCCCGCAGCGCCCTCAACGACGAGGTGGTGGCCCAGCTCACCGGCACCTTCGCCGAGTTCAAGGTCGACGCGAAGGTCACCGGCTTCACCCGCGGCCCGACGGTCACCCGCTACGAGGTCGAGCTCGGCCCGGCCGTCAAGGTGGAGCGGATCACCGCGCTCGCCAAGAACATCGCGTACGCGGTGGCCAGCCCGGACGTGCGGATCATCAGCCCGATCCCGGGCAAGTCCGCGGTCGGCATCGAGATCCCCAACCGGGACCGTGAGATGGTCAACCTCGGCGACCTGCTGCGCTCGCGTACGGCCGCCGAGGACACCCACCCGATGGTCGTCGGCATGGGCAAGGACGTCGAGGGCCACACCGTGATGGCCAACCTCGCCAAGATGCCGCACATCCTGGTGGCCGGCGCGACCGGTGCGGGCAAGTCCTCCTGCATCAACTGCCTGATCACCTCGATCCTCGCCCGGGCCACCCCGGACGAGGTGCGGATGGTGCTGGTCGACCCCAAGCGGGTCGAGCTGACCGCGTACGAGGGCATCCCGCACCTGATCACGCCGATCATCACCAACCCCAAGAAGGCCGCCGAGGCCCTCCAGTGGGTGGTGCGCGAGATGGACCTGCGCTACGACGACCTGGCGGCCTTCGGCTTCCGGCACGTGGACGACTTCAACGCGGCGGTGAAGGCCGGCAAGGTCACCCCGCCGCTGGGCAGCGAGCGGGAGCTGCGGCCGTACCCGTACCTGCTGGTGATCGTCGACGAGCTGGCCGACCTGATGATGGTCGCGCCGCGCGACGTCGAGGACTCGGTGGTCCGGATCACCCAGCTGGCCCGGGCGGCCGGCATCCACCTGGTGCTCGCCACCCAGCGGCCCTCGGTGGACGTGGTGACCGGCCTGATCAAGGCCAACGTGCCGTCCCGGCTGGCCTTCGCGACCTCCGCGATGGCCGACTCCCGGGTCATCCTGGACCAGCCCGGCGCGGAGAAGCTGATCGGCAAGGGCGACGCGCTGTTCCTCCCGATGGGCGCGAGCAAGCCGGTCCGCATGCAGGGCGCGTTCGTCACCGAGGCGGAGATCGCCCGGGTGGTGCAGCACTGCAAGGACCAGCTGACCGCCGTCTACCGGGACGACGTGACGGTCGGGGGCGGGCCCAGGAAGGAGATCGACGAGGAGATCGGCGACGACCTGGACCTGCTGATCCAGGCGGCCGAGCTGGTGGTCTCCACCCAGTTCGGCTCGACCTCGATGCTCCAGCGCAAGCTCCGGGTCGGCTTCGCCAAGGCGGGCCGGCTGATGGACCTGATGGAGTCGCGCGGGATCGTCGGCCCGAGCGAGGGCTCCAAGGCCCGCGACGTGCTGGTGAAGCCGGACGAGCTGGACGGCGTGCTGGTGATCCTGCGGGGCTGAGCGGGGCCGTGGGGCCGGGCGTGCCCGCGGGGCCGGGCACCGGCCCCGCAGGGCTGACGGATCGTGCCCTCCGGGTGGATTCACTCGTTCGGAGGAGGGTAGGCGCGGTGCGGGGAACCGAATGTGCGTACGCGGCGTCACTGGCCGGAAAGCGCACTCCGGCCTTCCCGGCGCGCCCTCGCTGACGACCGTTCAGCGGGGGGCCGGCGCCCGGCCGGGGCGGGTACGCGCATTCGGGCCCGTTCCGCTTGAGAAACGATCCACCCACGCCCCTAGACTGTTCTCCAGCAGGTGGCCATCCGCTCGAAAGGCGTGCCCCGTGACCATCGGCAAGTCCTCCGACCGCGAGAACGCCCCGTCGTCCGTCGAGCCGACCGACGACGTGGTGCAGGCGGCCGATGCCCCGAGCATCGGCCGGGTGCTGTCCGCCGCCCGGATCGAGGCGGGACTCACGGTGGACCAGGTGAGTACCGCCACCCGTGTCAGGGTGCCGATCGTCCATGCCATCGAGGAGGACGACTTCGACCGCTGCGGCGGCGACTTCTACGCCCGCGGGCACATCCGCGCGATCGCCCAGGCGGTCGGCGCGGACGGCGAGGCCCTGGTCGCCCGCTACGACGCCGCGCACGGCGGCTCACCGGCCTCCAAGCGCCCCGCCACCCAGCTGATGGACAGCGGCCCGATCAAGGTCCCCGGCCGCAGCCGGCCGAACTGGGCGGCCGCCATGGTCGCCGCGATCGTCGCGGTGGTCGCGCTGATCGGCTTCAACCTGGTCAGCGGCAAGAGCGGCCACGGCACCACCGGCTCGGCCAGCGCGCCGCTGCCCAGCGGCTCCGGCACCGGCTCGGTCGCCCCGGTCACGCCGACCGTCCAGCCGCCGGCGCCCGCGCCGAGCGCCGCCGCGATCGCCGCCGTCCCGGCCGACAAGGTCACCGTGAAGCTGGTCGCCGAGGGCACCAGCTGGGTCTCCGCGACGGACGGCAGCGGCAAGTCGCTGTTCCAGAACAACATCAGCGACGGCCAGGACCAGACCTTCACCGACCCCAAGCAGATCAAGCTGGTGCTCGGCAACGGCGGGGCCGTGCACGCGTACGTCAACGGCAAGGACCTCGGCGTCCTCGGCAAGGACGGCCAGGTGGTGCACGTCACGTACACCCCCGGCGACCCGCAGGCGGGCTGACCACAGGGCCCGTCGAGGGCCGTCGATGATCAGCTGATTCGTGGCACGCGGCCTCCGGGGCGAACGGCACCGGAGGCCGCGCGTTAATCTTGGCCCTATGCCTGAACGCCGCACTGTCGCCCTTGTCACGCTCGGATGCGCCCGCAACGAGGTGGACTCCGAGGAACTCGCCGGGCGACTGGAAGCCGACGGCTGGTTGCTCGTCGACGACGCCGCCGAGGCCGATGTCGCCGTCGTCAACACCTGCGGCTTCGTCGAGGCCGCCAAGAAGGACTCCGTCGACGCCCTGCTGGAGGCCAACGACCTCAAGGGGCACGGCCGCACCCAGGCCGTCGTCGCGGTCGGCTGCATGGCCGAGCGGTACGGCAAGGAGCTCGCCGACGCGCTGCCGGAGGCCGACGGGGTGCTCGGCTTCGACGACTACTCCGACATCTCCGACCGCCTGCAGACCATCCTCTCCGGCGGCCACCACGCCCCGCACATCCCGCGCGACCGCCGCAAGCTGCTGCCGATCAGCCCGGCCGAGCGGCAGTCCGCCGCCGAGGCCGTCGCGCTGCCCGGCCACGGCGCCGAGGCCGCCGCCGAGCCGATCACCGACCTGCCCGACGGCCTCGCCCCGGCCTCCGGCCCGCGCACCCTGCGCAAGCGGCTGGACGACAGCCCGGTCGCCTCGGTCAAGCTCGCCTCCGGCTGCGACCGGCGCTGCTCCTTCTGCGCCATCCCCGCCTTCCGCGGCTCCTTCATCTCCCGCCGCCCCTCCGACGTGCTGCAGGAGGCCCAGTGGCTGGCCGGGCAGGGCGTCCGCGAGATCGTCCTGGTCAGCGAGAACAACACCTCGTACGGCAAGGACCTCGGCGACATCCGGCTGCTGGAGACCCTGCTCGGCGAGATCTCCGCGATCGAGGGCGTCGAGCGGGTGCGGGTCTCCTACCTCCAGCCGGCCGAGATGCGCCCCGGCCTGATCGACGCGATGACCGGCACCGCCGACGTGCTGCCCTACTTCGACCTGTCCTTCCAGCACTCGGCGCCGGCCGTGCTGCGCCGGATGCGCCGCTTCGGCTCCACCGACCAGTTCCTCCAGCTGCTCGGGACCATCCGGGACAAGGCCCCGCAGGCCGGCGCCCGGTCCAACTTCATCGTCGGCTTCCCCGGTGAGACCGAGGAGGACTTCGCCGAGCTGGAGCGCTTCGTCACCGAGGCCGGGCTGGACGCGATCGGCGTCTTCGGCTACTCCGACGAGGACGGCACCGAGGCGGCGACCTACGACGGCAAGCTGCCCGAGGACGTCGTCGCCGACCGGCTGGCCCGGCTCAGCCGGCTCGCCGAGGAGATGACCGCCCAGCGGGCCGAGCAGCGGATCGGCACCGAGGTCGAGGTGCTGATCGAGTCGATCGAGGACGGCGTGGTCGAGGGCCGCTCCGCCCACCAGGCCCCGGAGACCGACGGCCTGACCACCCTGCACGGCGTCGAGGACCCGCGGATCGGGCAGTTCTGGCGGGCCACCGTGGTGGCCAGCGAGGGCGTCGACCTGATCGCCGAGGCGCTGGAACAGGTGCGCCGGCCCGCGACGTCGGGGGCCGAGGCTCCGGGAGCCGGGGAATGACCAAGGGGCCCGGGGCCCCGGCCGCGGCCCACCCGGGCAGACCGGCGGCCGCGGTTCCGCCGGCGCCGGGGGTCTGGAACATCGCCAACGTGCTCACCATGGTCCGGGTGCTGCTCGTCCCGGTCTTCGTGGCCCTGCTGTTCGCCGACGACGGGCACAACCCCAAGTGGCGCGCGGTCGCCTGGGCGGCGTTCGCGATCGCGATGATCACCGACCTGTTCGACGGCGAGATCGCCCGCCGCAAGGGCCTGGTCACCGACTTCGGCAAGATCGCCGACCCGATCGCCGACAAGGCGATCATGGGCTCGGCGCTGATCGGCCTCTCCGTCCTCGGCGACCTGGCCTGGTGGGTCACCGTGGTGATCCTGGCCCGCGAGCTCGGCATCACCCTGATGCGCTTCTGGGTGATCCGCTACGGCGTCATCCCGGCCAGCCGCGGCGGCAAGCTCAAGACGCTGACCCAGGGCACGGCGGTCGGCATGTACGTGCTGCCGCTGACCGGCTGGCTGGCCACCGGGCGGGCGGTGCTGATGGCCGCGGCGGTGCTGCTGACCGTCGCCACCGCGCTGGACTACATCGGCCAGGCGCTGCGCCTGCGCCGCGAGGGCACGGCCGCGGAGCGCGCGGACCGCTGACGGACGGAGGGGGCCGGGGTGACGGACCACGAGCTGTACGGGCTGGCCGAGCGGGCGCACGCGGCGCTGCGGGCCGAGGGCGGCACGCTCGCCGTCGCCGAGTCGCTGACCGGCGGGCTGCTGGCCGCCGCCCTGGTGGACGTCCCGGGGGCGTCCGCGACCTTCCGCGGGTCGGTCACCGCGTACGCGACCGAGGTGAAGGCCTCGGTACTCGGTGTGGACGAGGGCCTGTTGGACGTGTACGGTCCCGTGCACCCGGTGGTGGCCCGACAGATGGCCGAAGGCGTGCGCGGGTTGCTGGGGGCCACGTACGGGCTCGCGACGACCGGCGTGGCCGGTCCGGAGCCGCAGGGCGGGCAGCCGGTGGGCACGGTACACCTGGCGGTCGCCGGTCCGGGGGGAACTCTGGTCAGTTCGCCCCTGCTGTCGGGCGCCCGTGCCACAATCCGTCACGGAGCGGTGACCGCCGCACTGGAGCTGCTCGTCGGCCGGCTCGCTCGATGACGGCCCGCGGGCGGATCTCCACCGAACCGAGATCTGCCGAACCCGCGCACGGGGTATGACACAGCTGGAGGATCGTGTTACATCCAACGGCCTGGTTGGGCAGAAACCAGGTGGCGAACGAGTTGCGTGACGGTGGCGGGGCGGGCCGAGTCGGGTACCACGAGGGGCCCGCGAACCCGGGTACGACACCGGCACGAGGAGGGGGACGGCCTTGCAGCCCACAGTGAACACGACCAGGGTCCCCGCACGCGAAGCGGGCAAGGCGGTACGGTGGGGGCGTGACATCTCGATCCGCAGTCCGAGGAGGGAGGCACCGATGATCCTGCTCCGTCGCCTACTGGGCGATGTACTGCGTCGGCAGCGCCAGCGCCAGGGCCGCACACTCCGCGAGGTGTCGGCGGCCGCCAGGGTTTCGCTCGGGTACCTCTCCGAGGTCGAGCGGGGACAGAAGGAGGCCTCTTCGGAGCTGCTCTCCGCCATCTGCGACGCACTCGACGTCCGGATGTCCGAGGTCATGCGCGAGGTCAGCGACGAACTGTCGCTCGCCGAACTTGCGGCGATGGCCACCCTCTCCGAAGGTGATCTGCTGAGGCCGGTGCTCGAACCGGTTCCGCTGCCCGCCCCCGGCGCCGACCGGGCGAACATGTCGCCCAAGGCCGCCGCGATGGACGTGGTCGCTGCCTGACCCGGCCTCGCACCTCCCGGGTGCCCGTCCCACGACGGGCCCGAGGAACCCCGGGGCGAGCGGAGGAGGGCGGTCGTGCGGAGACTCGCGACGGTGTGCGCGGTGGCCCGAATACGGCTGCGGCGTCTGATGCCCTGGCCGGCCCGTTGGGTCCTGGTGGCACTCGCGGGCGGGCTCGCCTGGTGGCTGGTGGCCGTCCGGGGACAGCTCGCCGACGGCGCGGTGCTCGGCCTGCTGGCGGCCGGCGGCTGGGGACTCGGTCTGATCCCGGTCCATGCCGACCGGAACGCGACCGGACCGGCCCGGCGCCCGCAGGGGCACGAGGAGGCCGTGGGCCGGGCGGAGGCGCAGCCTCCGCCGATCGGGTGAATCGACGTGGCCGGAGGCCGCGGGGTCGTTGACTCCGCGGCCTCCGGCGCTCTTCCGGCACTCCTCAGGGGCGCAGCCGGAGCCCGCGGGGGGTGGCGTGGAAGCCGGCCTCCTCCAGGGCGCGGCCGAGCTCGGAGCCCAGGGCCGGCCCGCCGTTGGCCCGCTCGACCGTGACGCTGCCGAGCGCGCCCGCGCGGACCGCCCCCGCGAGCGCCCCGGTGGCCAGGGCCAGGGTCGCGTCGTCCTCCGGCCAGGCCAGCAGGGACTTGCCGCCCCGCTCCACGTACAGCGCGAGCTCACCGTCCACCAGGACCACCAGGGCGCCCGCCTTGCGGCCCGGGCGGTGCGCCTTGGCGTCCGCGGCCCCCGCGGCGGCGGGCGGTTCGGGCCAGGGCAGCGCGGCGCCGTAGGCGTTCGCCGGATCGGCGGCGGCCAGCACCAGCAGCTGCGGCGGCTCGGCGGCCGGAGCGGCCGGCCACTCGGTGGCCCGGGCCCGCTCCAGTCGGCCGTTGACCGAGCGCAGCCGGTCGGCGGCGCCCTCCATGGCGAACTGGGCACCGCCCAGGCCCTCGACGAAGTAGCCCCGGCGGGCCCGGCCGCGCTCCTCCATCGCGGAGAGCACCCGGTACACCCCGGCGAAGCCGCCGGGCACCCGTTCGGCGGCCACCGTGCCGCGGGTCAGCAGACCGTGCCGGTCCAGCAGGCTCTGCGCCCTGGCCGTCGCCCGGACGGTCGGATCGGCGGCGAAGGCGGGCAGCAGCGACCAGCGCCCGGCCACCGTCGGCGGGCCGCTGCGCAGCGCCCCGCCCTCCCGGCCGAAGGCGCGGCCCGCGCCGCCGTACCGGCCGCGCGGGGTCGCCCGGGGGGCGCGGTGGGCGGTGGCGCCCGCCGTCCGGCCGGAGCCGAGCAGGGCGCGCAGCGGGGCCAGGGTGTCGTTGCTGACGTAACCGGCCCAGACCAGGTCCCAGAGGGCCGTCACGACCTCGGGCTCCGGGGTGTCCTCGGGGAGCTGCTGGACGAGCTGGCGGAAGAACAGGCCGTAGCCGCCCGCCAGGGCCTGGAGGAGGGCGCTGTGCAGCGGGGTGAGGGCGGGCGGGACGGGCTCCGGGCGCAGCAGGTGGGCGTTCTCGGCCAGGTGCAGGCTGAGCCAGCCGTCCTTGCCGGGCAGCGCGCCGGCACCGCACCAGCCGATCTCGCCGGCCGCCGTCAGCTCGTCCAGCAGGCCGGGGGAGTAGTCGGCGAGCCGGGCCGGGAGGATCAGCTTCTCCAGGGCGGAGGCGGGCAGGGCGGTGCCCTGGAGCTGTTCGACCACCCGGAGCAGGCCGTCCGGGCCGCGCAGCCGGTGGCCGGCCAGGTGCTGCCACTGCGGGAGGAAGGCGGCCAGGGCGCGCGGCGGGACGGGCTCCACCTCCTGGCGCAGCGCGGCCAGTGAACGGCGGCGCAGCCGGCGCAGCACCTCGGCGTCGCACCACTCGGCGGTGGCGGTGTGCCGCTCGGGGAGGATCTGGCTCTCGGCGGGTCGGAAGGCGCCCTGGACCAGGCGGCCGGCGGCGGTCAGCCGTTGCAGGGTGCCGGTGACGACGGCGGTGCCGAGGCCGTAGCGGGCGCCGGCCTCGGCGGCGGTGAACGGGCCGTGGGTGCGGGCGTGCCGGGCCAGCAGGTCGCCCAGCGGGTCCTTGACCGGCTCGGTGAAGGCCTCGGGGACGCCCACCGGCAGCGGGGTGCCCAGGGCGTCGCGCAGCCGCCCGGCGTCCTCGACCGCGGCCCAGCGCTGCTCGCCGGCGATCCGGACCTGGATCACCCGGCGGGCGGCCTCCAGCTCCAGGGGCCAGAGCGGCTCGGCGCCGCGCGCCGTCAACTCGGCCTCGGAGAGCGGGCCGAGCAGGCGCAGCGCGTCGGCGACGCCCTCGGCGTCCCTGATCCGGCGCTCGGGGGTGAGGCGTTGGAGCTCGGCCTCCAGCTCGGCGAGCACCTGCGGGTCGAGCAGCTCGCTCAGTTCGGCCTGGCCGAGCAGCTCCGACAGCAGTCGGGAGTCCAACGACAGGGCGGCGGCCCGGCGTTCGGCGAGCGGGGAGTCGCCCTCGTAGAGGAACTGGGCGACGTAGCCGAACAGCAGGGAGCGGGCGAAGGGGGAGGGCTCGGCGGTGGTGACCTCGACCAGGCGGACGGCGCGGGATTCGAGGTCCGCCATCAGCTCGACCAGCCCGGGGACGTCGAAGACGTCCTGGAGGCACTCCCGGACGGCTTCCAGGACGATCGGGAACGAGCCGTACTCGGAGGCGACTTCGAGCAGTTGGGCGGCGCGTTGGCGCTGCTGCCACAGCGGGGTGCGGCGGCCCGGGCTGCGGCGGGGGAGCAGCAGGGCGCGGCCGGCGCACTCGCGGAAGCGGGAGGCGAACAGGGCGGAGCCGCCGACCTGCTCGGTGACCAGCTGCTCGATCTCGTCGGGCTCGAACAGGGCGGCGTCGGCGCCGACCGGGGCCTCGTCGGAGCCGGCCTGGTCCGGGGGGCTGCTGAAATCGAAGTCGGGGGCGAGGAGGTCCGCGTCCGGCAGGCGGAGCACGATGCCGTCGTCGGCGTGCATGACCTGCGGGTCCAGGCCGTGCTTCTCGCGCAGCCGGGCGCCGAGGGCGAGCGCCCAGGGGGCGTGCACCTGGGCGCCGAAGGGGGAGTGGATGACGATCCGCCAGTCGCCCAGTTCGTCGCGGAAGCGCTCGACCACGATGGTGCGGTCGTCGGGGAGGTGGCCGCAGGCCTTCCGCTGCTCGGCGAGGTAGTCCAGCAGGTTGGCGGCCGCCCAGTCGTCCAGGCCGGCCCGCCGGAGGCGCGCGGTGGCGGCCTCGGGCGCGAGGGCGCCCAGCTCGCGGGTGAACGCGCCCAGGGCGCGGCCGAGTTCGAGCGGGCGGCCGAGGGTGTCGCCCTTCCAGAACGGGAGCCGGCCGGGGACGCCGGGGGCGGGGGTGACCAGCACCTTGTCGTGGGTGATCTCCTCGATCCGCCAGGAGGTGGTGCCGAGGGTGAAGACGTCGCCGACCCGGGACTCGTAGACCATCTCCTCGTCGAGCTCCCCGACCCGACCGCCGCCGCCCTTCTTCTTCTCCGTCGTCGAACCGGACGCCGCCGAGCCGGCGATGAAGACGCCGAACAGTCCGCGGTCGGGGATGGTGCCGCCGGAGGTGACGGCCAGGCGTTGGGCGCCGGGGCGGCCGGTGACGGTGCCGGCGACGCGGTCCCAGACCACGCGGGGGCGCAGCTCGGCGAAGGCGTCCGAGGGGTAGCGGCCGGCCAGCATGTCCAGCACGGCGTCGAAGGCGGACTGCGGGAGGGTGGCGAAGGGCGCGGCGCGGCGGACCACCGTGAGCAGCTCGTCCACCGGCCAGGTGTCCAGGGCCGTCATCGCGACCAACTGCTGGGCCAGTACGTCCAGCGGGTTGCGCGGGATCCGCAGCGCCTCGATCCGGCCCTCCCGCATCCGCTCGGTGACCACGGCGGACTGCACCAGGTCGCCCCGGTACTTGGGGAAGAAGACGCCGGTGGAGACGGCGCCGACCTGGTGCCCGGCCCGGCCGACGCGTTGCAGGCCGGAGGCGACCGAGGGCGGGGACTCGACCTGGACGACGAGTTCCACCGCGCCCATGTCGATGCCCAGCTCCAGGCTGGAGGTGGCGACCACGGCGGGCAGCCGGCCGGCCTTCAACTCCTCCTCGACCAGGGAGCGCTGCTCCTTGGAGACCGAGCCGTGGTGGGCCCGGGCGATGACCGGGGGCACGCCCCTGGCGGCGCCCGAGCCGCCCATCAGCGCGGCCGGGGCGTGCGCCTCGGGGGCGGCGGCGCCGGTGGCGCGCTCGTACGCGATCTCGTTCAGCCGGTTGCACAGGCGCTCGGCCAGGCGGCGGGAGTTGGCGAAGACGATGGTCGAGCGGTGCGCCTCGACCAGGTCGACGATCCGCTCCTCGACGTGCGGCCAGATCGAGGACTGGCGCTGCGGGTCGGAGTCGGCGGCGCCGCCGGTGGCCGGGGCGGCGGGCAGGTCGTCCAGGTCGGGGACCGGGACGACCACCGAGAGGGCGAACTCCTTGGTGGAGGGCGGCTGGACCACGACGGCGCCGCGCTGGGGGCTCAGGAAGCGGGCCACCTCCTCGACCGGGCGCACGGTCGCGGACAGGCCGATCCGGCGGGCCGGGCGGTCCAGCAGCTCGTCCAGCCGCTCCAGGGTGAGGGCCAGGTGGGCGCCGCGCTTGGTGCCGGCGACCGCGTGCACCTCGTCCAGGATCACCGTGTCCACCCCGCGCAGGGCCTCCCGGGAGGCCGAGGTGAGCAGCAGGAACAGCGACTCGGGGGTGGTGATCAGGATGTCCGGCGGGTGGGTGGCGAAGCGGCGGCGGTCGGCGGCCGGGGTGTCGCCGGAGCGGATCGCGACCTGGACCTCGGGCTCGGGCAGGCCCAGCCGGACGGCGGCCTGGCGCAGGCCGGTCAGCGGGGCGCGCAGGTTCCGCTCGACGTCCACCGCGAGGGCCTTGAGCGGGGAGACGTAGAGCACCCGGCAGCGGCGCTCGGGCTCGGCGGGGGGCGGGGTGCTGCTCAGCCGGTCGAGAGCGGCGAGGAAGGCGGCGAGCGTCTTGCCGGAGCCGGTGGGGGCGACCACCAGGACGTCGGTCTGCTGCTGGATGGCCTGCCAGGCCTGGGACTGGGCGGCGGTGGGGGCGGAGAAGGCGCCGGAGAACCAGGCCCGGGTGGCGGGGGCGAAGCCGGCCAGCGGGTCGGTGGGGTCGCCGGGGCCGGTGGGGTCGCCGGGCGGGGTCGGGTGCGGGGGCGCCATGCCCCCATGGTGCCGGGTGGGACTGACACGTGGGGTGGTGGTGGGGCGTGACGGGGTGAGTGGTCGGGGTCGGGGTGCCGGAGGTGGGGGCGGGTGCAGTTGCGGGAGCGGGAATGATGATCCGCTCATATCGTGATGAATCGGGCGCGTGATCCATCCGTGACCGTGACCGAGACCGGAGCGAGAAGCGGAGGGCGTGGGATGGCGCAGGCGCACCGGTCCGGGGCCGTTCACGGGGGTCGGTGCCCGGGGGGCCGTCGGCGCAGGGTCTGCGGGCCCACCTGGGTGCTGCTCGCGATGCTGCTCACGGCGCTGGTGCTCGGCGGCGCCGTGCCGTACGCCTCCGGGCCCGGGCGTGCGTACCTCAGCTATCTGGTGCTGGCGCGGCAGGACGACGCGGCGGGCGCCGCCCTGGCCGGGGCGCAGAGCCGGGCGGCGGGCGGGCAGGTGGTGCAGGAGTACCCGCAGATCGGGGCGGTGCTGGCGTACGCGACCGGCGGCTTCGCGGACCGGGTGCGGGCCCGGCCCGGGATCGCGGCGGTCGGGGCCACCCGGACGGCGCCGGTGGTGGGGCCGCCGCGGGCGGTCGACGGGGCGGGGGACTTCGCGGCGGGGGATGCCGTGGGCGGCACTGCCGGGGCCGTCGGGAGCGGGAGCGCCGGAGGCGGCGGGTGGGGTGTCCGGGGGTCGGAGGGGCGGGACGGCGGGACCGCGACCCTTCCGGACCCGGGAGAGGGCGGGGCGTGGAACCTGAGCATGGTGCACGCGGAGCAGGGGCGGACCGGGGACGCCGCCGGAGGCGGTGCGCCGGGGGCCGAGGCGATGCGCAAGGTGCTGGTCGCCGTCCTGGACTCGGGCGTCGACGACACCCACCCGGACCTGCGGGCCGCCGTCGACCCCAAGGCCTCGGCCTCCTGCGCCGACGGACGCCCCGACGCCCGCACCGGCGCCTGGCGGCCCGACCCCGGAGTGACGGAGAGCGGGCACGGCACCCACGTCGCCGGGATCATCGGCGCGGCCCGCGACGGGCAGGGCGTCACCGGGGTCGCCCCCGGGGTGCGGATCGCCGCCGTGCGGCTGCTCGGGCCGCTCGGGCAGTACTACGCGGAGAACATCGTCTGCGGGATGCTCTGGGCGGCCGACCACGGGGCCAAGGCCGTCAACGACAGCTACTTCGCCGACCCGTGGAAGTACAACTGCCCCGAGGACCGGGACCAGGCGGCCCTGATCGCGGCCGTCGGGCGGGCCGTCGCGTACGCCCAGCGCAAGGGGGCCGTGGTGGTGGCCTCGGCGGGCAACGACGGACAGGACCTCGGCGCCGCCCGGACCGACGGGCGCAGCCCCAACGACCGGGTCTCCGGGCCGCCCCTCACCCGCCACCTGGGCACCGAGTGCATCCGCCTTCCCGGCGAGCTGCCCGGGGTCCTGACCGTCACGGCCGTCAACCGGGACGGGCGGCCGTCCTCCTACACCAACTACGGGCGGGGCAGGGTCTCGCTGGCGGCCCCGGGGGGCGACCCGGACGGGGGGCCGCAGGGGGCGATCGTCTCGGACTGGCCCGGCGGGCAGTACGCGGCGCTGGCGGGGACCTCGATGGCGGCGGCGCACGTGACGGGGGCGGTGGCGGTGGCGGCGGCGCTGCACCCGGGGGCCGGGTCGGGGGAGCTGGCGGGCGTGGTGGTGGGGGCGGCGGCGGCCGCGGCGGCGGCGGCGGCCGGAGGGTGTCCGGTGGGGGCCCGGGGGTGCGGCGACCGGCAGTACGTCGGGGTGGGGGTGGTGGTCGTGCCGGGGTGAGGGCCGCTGCGCGGGGCCGGTGCGTGGGGGTGGGTGGGGGCGTGGGGGGTTCGGGATACTTGGGGGCATGAGGCTGACCGAGTTCTGGCGACGGATGTACGCGCACTTCGGGGAGGGGTACGCGGAGTCGTTCGCGTCCGATCACGTGATGAGTGAGTTGGGCGGGCGGACGGTGCACCAGGCGTTGGAGGCGGGGTGGGAGGCCAAGGACGTGTGGCGGGTGGTGTGTGAGACCCAGGGGGTTTCGGCGCAGTTGCGCTGAGGGGCGGTGGGACAGACTGTCCGGGTGACTACGAGCGGAGAGCAGAAGCGCCGGGGCGAGCCGGTGCGGGGTGTCGAGGGGGAGCGGTCGTGGGGCGGGATGCCGCCCTGGTTGCCGCGCGCGATGGTGCTGTTCCTGGTGCTGGTGGGGCTGTTCCAGCTCGCGGACTGGGCGTTCCGGCAGTTGATCGACCTGTTCGTGATGCTGCTGGTGGCGTTCTTCCTGTCGCTGGCGCTGGAGCCGGCGGTGGACCGGATGGCGGCGCGGGGGGTGCGCCGGGGGGTGGGGACCTTCCTGGTGTTCGTCGCGGTCGGGGTCGCGGTGGTGGGATTCCTGGCGGCGCTGGGCACCTTGTTGGTGGATCAGGTGGCGAAGATCGCGGGGGACCTGCCGCACCTGGTGGACAACCTGATCGGCTGGGTCAACCGGACGTTCCACCAGGAGCTGTCGCTGGGGGAGCTGCAGAAGCGGCTGTTGAAGGACTCGGGGACGCTGGAGACCTACGTCCAGCAGGCCGCCGACAACGTCTGGGGGGTGTCCTCCACCCTGCTCGGGGGGCTGTTCCAGACCTTCACGGTGGGGCTGTTCACGTTCTACTTCACCGCCGAGGGGCCCCGGGTCCGCCGGACGGTCTGTTCGCTGCTGCCGCCGGCCAAGCAGGGCGAGGTGCTGCGGGCCTGGGAGATCGCGCTGGCCAAGACCGGCGGCTACCTGTACTCGCGGGCGGTGCTGGCGGTGGTGTCGGCGGCCGGGCACTGGGTGATGTTCGCGCTGATCGACCTGCCGTACTCGGCGGCGCTGGCGATCTGGGTGGGCGTCATGTCCCAGTTCGTGCCGACCATCGGGACGTACCTGGCGGGAGCGCTGCCGGTGCTGGTGGCACTCACCCTGGAGCCGGTGGACGCGCTGTGGGTGCTGGTCTTCACGGTGGTCTACCAGCAGGTCGAGAACTACGTGCTGCACCCGAGGATCACCGCCCGGACGGTGGACGTGCACCCGGCGGTGGCCTTCGGGGCGGTGATCGCGGGGGCGGCGCTGCTGGGTGCGGTGGGCGCGCTGATCGCGATCCCGGCGGCGGCGACCCTGCAGGGCTTCGTCGGGACGTACGTGCGGCGGTACGAGGTGGCCACCGACCCGCGGATCGACCGGGGGGAGCAGCGGCGGGCCCGGCGGGAGCTGCGCCGGGAGGCGGCGCGGCGGCTGCGGCGGATGGTCGGCGGCGACGGGGGATGACGGTCGGCGGGGAGTGACGCTCGACGGGGATGACGCTCGACGGGGCGGCGGTCGGCGGGGCGGGTGGTCGGGAGGGATCCGGCCGCCCGCCCCGCGGCGTGTTCGGGTGAGCGCGGGGCTTGAATCGAACAGATGTTCTTTTGTACTCTCCGGCGTGGAGTTTTCCACAGGGCGAGCCGGGTGGGGCTCGTTTGTCAGTGGGACGCGCTAGCGTCGAGGACGATGAAGCGCACAGCACAGAACCCGAGGGAAAAAGCCATGGCAGGTACGGACAAGGAGAAGGCCCTCGAGGCCGCGCTCGCCCAGATCGAGCGACAGTTCGGCAAGGGCTCGGTGATGCGCCTCGGCGAGAAGGCGAACGAGCCGATCGAGGTGATCTCCACCGGGTCGACCGCCCTGGACGTCGCCCTCGGGGTCGGCGGCATCCCGCGCGGCCGGGTGGTCGAGATCTACGGCCCCGAGTCCTCCGGTAAGACCACCCTGACGCTGCACCTGGCCGCCAACGCCCAGCGGGCCGGCGGCACGGTCGCCTTCGTCGACGCGGAGCACGCGCTCGACCCCGAGTACGCCAAGAAGCTCGGCGTGGACACCGACGCCCTGCTGGTCAGCCAGCCGGACACCGGCGAGCAGGCCCTGGAGATCACCGACATGCTGATCCGCTCCGGCGCGGTCGACCTGGTGATCATCGACTCGGTCGCGGCGCTCGTCCCGCGCGCCGAGATCGAGGGCGAGATGGGTGACTCGCACGTCGGTCTGCAGGCCCGTCTGATGAGCCAGGCGCTGCGCAAGATCGCCGGTGCGCTGAACCAGTCGAACACCACCGCCGTCTTCATCAACCAGCTGCGCGAGAAGATCGGCGTCATGTTCGGCTCGCCGGAGACCACGACCGGTGGCCGGGCGCTGAAGTTCTACGCCTCGGTCCGGCTGGACATCCGCCGCATCGAGACCCTCAAGGACGGCACCGAGGCGGTCGGCAACCGCACCCGCGTCAAGGTCGTCAAGAACAAGGTCGCCGCGCCGTTCAAGCAGGCCGAGTTCGACATCCTCTACGGCATCGGCATCAGCCGCGAGGGCGGCCTGATCGACATGGGCGTCGAGCACGGCTTCATCCGCAAGTCCGGCGCCTGGTACACCTACGAGGGCGACCAGCTCGGCCAGGGCAAGGAGAACGCCCGCAACTTCCTGCGGGACAACCCGCAGCTCGCCGACGAGATCGAGCGGAAGATCAAGGGCAAGCTCGGCATCGGTCCGAAGACCGAGGAGCCGGCCGAGGGCGAGCCGGAGGCCGCCGCTGCCGACGGCGCGGCCAAGCCGGTCACCGCGACCGCCGCGACCGCCGCCAAGACGGCCGCGGCGAAGAAGACGGCGGCTGCCAAGGCCTGAGCCGTTGATGCAGTACGACATGGTGGGCGGCGGCCCGGCGGGCCCCGAGGACGACGACTACGGCCCGCCGGACTGGTTCGCCGCGGTCGCCGAGGAACCGGAGCCCGAACCGGCGCCGGAGCCCGAGCAGCGACCGTCGGCGGCCCGGTCGTGGGCGCGCGCGGCCACCGAGCAGTGGACATCCGGCCCCGAGCCGGAGTTCGACCGGGCTCCGGCCCGGGCGGTGCGCGGCGCGGCGTCCGGCCCGGAGCCGGCGGAGCCCTCGGTCGAGGCGCTCGGCCTGGTCGCCGCCTCCGAGCTGCCCACCGGCCGGCGCCGGCGCCGCTCGGCGCTGGCGGGCGTGGGTCCGGGTGCCGTCGGCG
>NZ_JBHYGR010000124.1:0-3066 GCF_042738155.1 Kitasatospora sp. NPDC059088
CCGCTCGCGGCCGGCGCGCGGCCCGCGCCCGCGGGGGGGGGGGGGCCCGCCCCCGCCGCGCCGCGGCGGCCCGCCCCCGGGTCCCACCCCCCCCCCGCGATGTCCGACAAATGGCGGGCGGGGGGCGGGGAGATCAGCCGGCACCCCCGCCCTACCGCCCCACCGCGCCCTCCGCGCCTGCACCAGAAGTCGACCGGGTCGACTTCTCGCGCACGCCGCTCAGCCACCACCCCCTGACCGCACGGGAAGTCGACCCGATCGACTTCCCGTCCTCTCCGAAAGCCGACTGGATCGACGTCCATGGGATTGCCCACCTCGCACCGCACAAGCACCGACGCCAACCCCGACACCGGAAGTCGGCAGGGCCGACGTCCGGTGCAACCGCCGCCCCGAGCAGGCCACCGACGGGCGCCGGGCGCATCGACCTGGCGGTCCGCCCGCCCCGGAGGAGAGGCGGACGCGCCCAAGCGCCGGCATCGGCCACGGTGGCGGCTGCTGGCACGGCCCTTGCGGGCCGCGCGGGGCGGGGCACGGGTGTCGGTGGCCGAGGAGCTGCGGCCGGGGGCCTCGGCGGCGCCGCTCGCGCGGCCGGGGGCGAGCGCGCCGATACCTGAGGTGGGCACGGTGGCTGCCGGGAGTTCGAAGCCTGCGGTGGGGGCGCAGGCATCTGGGGGTCGGCGGCAGGCGGCGCGGCCGGGGGTGTCGGGAAGGGAACTGCTGGCACACCCGATGCGGGCCTCGCGAGCCGCACTGACGCGGCTGGCCGCGCGGGGCGGGGCACAAGTGTGGGTGGCCGAGGAGCTGCGGCCGGGGGCGGGCGCGCCGATACCCGAGGTGGACACGGTGGCGGGCCGGGGGCGGGGGCGAGGCCGTCGGCGCACCCCGGAATGGAGGCAGCGGCACCGCGGGGTCGGGATGGTCGTAGGGGCGATGCGGGGCACGCGAGGAGCCCTGGTGGGGTTGCTCGTCTGGTCGGGGGTGGAGGCGGTGCCGCCGCTGGTGTCCGGCTTGTTGGTGTCGGCCGCCGTCGATCAGGGGTTCCTGGCCGGGCGGCCGGGGGTCGGGGTGGCCTGGTTGGGCGGGTTCGGGGCGGCGATGGCGGTGCGGGCGTACGCGGCGCGGGCCGGGTTCCCGTACCTCGCGGGGGTGGTGGAGCCGCTGCGGAACGCGCTGGTGGAGCGGGTGGTCCGCGGTGCCCTGGCGCGGCCGCGGGCGGATCCGGCCGCCGTCGCGCGGTTGACCGAACAGGTGGAGTCCGTACGGCAGTTGACCGCGACGCTGCTCCGCACGCTGCGCGGGGTGGGGGTCACGCTGGTCGCCGCCCTGGTCGGGCTGGCGCTGCTGGCGCCGGCCGTGCTGCCGCTGGTGCTGGTGCCGCTGCTGGCGGCCGGGCTGCTGTTCGTGCGGCTGCTGCGGCCGTTGGCGGCCGGGCGGCGGGCGGCGGTCCTGGCCGAGGAACGGCTCGCCGCCGAGGCCGGGCGGGCGTTGCGCGGGCTGCGCGACGTGCAGGCGACGGGGGCGGGCGACGCGGTCGCCCGGGCGCTGACCGGGGTGGCGCAGGAGAGCGCGGCCGCCTCCCGGGCGCTGGGCCGGGCGTCGGCCCTGCGCGCGCTCGTGGTGGCGCTCGGCGGGCGGCTGCCGGTCCTGGCCGTCCTGGCGGCGGCGCCCTGGCTGCTGGCGCACGACGCGCTGACGGCGGGCGGGCTGCTCGGCGTCGCCACCTACCTCCTCCAGCAACTGGACCCGGCCGTACGGACGTTGGCGGGAACGGTCGGCGGCTGGCTGCTCAATCTCGGCGTGGTGCTGGACCGACTGGCGGAATCGACCACCGAGTCCGGGCCCAACCCCACGCCAACCCCCGTCCCCACTCCCGCCCCCACCCCCCTCCCCACCCCCGGCGTGCCGCTCGGCGCGGTCCGGCTGATCGGGGTGCGGTACGCCCACGGACCGGGCGCTCCGGCTGTGCTGGACGGGGTGGACGCGGAGTTCCGCCCCGGGGAGCACGTGGCGGTGGTGGGGCCGAGCGGGGTGGGGAAGTCGACCCTGGCGGGGCTGCTGGCGGGCCTGGTGGCGCCGACGGCGGGGGCGGTGGTGGTCGGTGGCGGCCCGCGCGGGGTGGCGCTGCTGCCGCAGGAGGCGTACGTGTTCCCGGGGTCGGTGCGGGAGAACCTGACCTGGCTCGCCCCGGGCGCGTCCGGGCGGGAGGTCGCGGAGGCCGTCGGGCGACTGGGGGCGGACGGGCTGGTGGCGCGGCTGGGCGGGTTGGCCGGCGCGCTGCGCGATCCGGGTGAACTGTCCTCCGGTGAGCGCCAGTTGCTGGCTCTGGTGCGGACGTACCTGGCGGACGCGCCGGTGGTGGTGCTGGACGAGGCGACCTGCCATCTGGAGGCGGCCGCGGAGGAGCGGGTGGAGCGGGCGTTCGCCGCGCGGCCGGGGACGCTGGTGGTGGTCGCGCACCGGATCAGTTCGGCGCTGCGGGCGGACCGGGTGCTGCTGCTGGACGGCGGTCGCGGACTGCTGGCCCGGCACGGCGACCTCCAGGTGCTGTCGCCGTTCTACCGCGAGCTCGTCGGCCACTGGCTGGGTTCTTCCAGAGTGGCCCCCGGGGCCGCGGGCGGGGCGGGACTCGCCCCATGAGGTCGATAGGATCTCGTCCGTCCCGGCCGTTATGGTGGCCGGGGCACGGGCCGCGATCACCGGCTGTGGGCGCGTTCCGAGCGCCCGATCGGGGACCCGACCGTGTGCCGCAGGCATCGGACGGGCGCCGATGACCTGCACCCTCGCACGGAAGACGATTTCTCATGTCCGACACCCTCACCGACACCACGGGCCCTGCGGTCAACGGGACCGACGCCGACGAGAAGACGGCCGAGGGCACCGCGTCGCACGGCCGCCACCGCGGCGGCTCGGCCGACGACGACACCCCCGGGGCGGACCCGCACGGCCGCCACCGCGCCGCCGGTGCCCGGGGCTGATCCGCCGACACACCCCGCGAGGGGGCCCCCGGGGTGCGGGGCGGCGGGGCCCCGGCCAGCCCGGCCCCCACCCCCCCCCCCCCCCCCCCCC
>NZ_JBHYGR010000124.1:3073-9182 GCF_042738155.1 Kitasatospora sp. NPDC059088
CGCCCGCCCCGGGGCGCCCCCCCCCCCCCCCCCCCCCCGGGGGGGCGGGCGCGGGGGGCCGCCCCCCCCCCCCCCCCCGCGGGGGCGGGGGGGGGGGGCGGGGGGGCCCCCCCCCCCACGTCACTCCGACCCCGCGCCCCACCCCCACCGCACTGTGGGGCGGGGCGTCAGGAGTCCAGCGAGATCACCGTCCGCAGCGCCTCGCCGCTGCGCATCTGCGCGATCGCCCGGTTCACCTCGGCCAGCCCGACCCGGTGGGTGATCATCCCGTCGAGGTCGATCCGCCCGGCCCGCCAGAGGTCCACGACCAGGGCGATCGTGCGGGCGACCGGAGCCCCGCCGTACAGCGAGGGCAGCAGCCGCTTCTCGTTGAAGAACAGTTCCCCCATGGTGAACTGGGCGAGGTCGTCCTGCGCGCCCGCGCCGATGACGACGACGGCGCCGCCGCGCCGGGCGGCGTCGTAGCCGGCCCGGACGGTGGCCGCGCGGCCGACGGCCTCGAAGACGTGGTCGAAGCCGCCGCCGGGCAACCCCTTGGCGAACGCCTTGAGTTCCTCGGGCGCGATGGCCTCGGTGGCGCCGAAGGCGAGGGCCCGTTCGCGGCGCGAGGCGACCGGGTCGACCACGGTGATCCGGGCGGCGCCGCAGACCCGGGCGCCCTGGACGGTGGCCACGCCGACACCGCCCGCGCCGATCACCGCGACCGAGGAACCGGGCTCCACCCGGGCGGTGTTGACGGCGGCGCCGATGCCGGTGGTCACGCCGCAGCCGATCAGGGCGGCGGCCTCGTAGGGCAGGTCGGCGGGCACCTTGATCACCGCGTCGGCGGCGACCACCACCTCCTCGGCGAAGGCGCCGGTGCCGTAGAAGCCGGAGGCCTCGGTGCCGTCGTCGGCGAGCCGGAAGCCGGGGGCGCCGAGCCGCCGCAGGCTGGCGATGCAGAGGTGGCCGCGGCCGCGCTCGCAGTGGGCGCAGCGTCCGCAGGGGGCCATCCAGCAGAGCACCACGCGGTCGCCGGGGGCGACGCCGGTGACGCCCTCGCCGACCTCGACGACGTCCCCGGCGCCCTCGTGCCCGGGGACGAAGGGCGCGGGCTGCGGCAGGATCCCGCTCATCGCGGAGAGGTCCGAGTGGCACAGGCTGGCGGCGCGCATCCGGACCCGTACGGTGCCCGGTCCGAAGCCGAGCGCCGTGACGTCCTCGCGGACGTCGAGGGTGTCCTGGCCGGTCTTGTGCAGGACGGCTGCGCGCATGGGCTGCTCCCGGTGTGCCTCGGGTCATCGGGTCAAGGGTCGGGGCGATTCTGGCACGGCCGCCGGGCACGGACTAGAACGCGTTCCAGAACGGCGCGGGGGCGGCGGCCCGGCGGAGTGATCACAGTACGAACGAGCCCTCCGCGCAGCGACGATCCGGCCCGCCATCATGATCGCCGTGCTCACGGCCTCGGCCGACGGCGCACCGCCGACCGGACCGGCCGACCTCCCGGCGGCCGCCCCGCTACCGTCGAGTAGGGTCCGAGCACGTCCGTCCGCCGCCCGAACCCGAGGAGCACCGCATGTCCGACCTGCTGGAGGGCGCCCGCCCGGCGCCGGAGGTGCTGGCGGCGTTCGAGACGGCCACCGGGTTCATGCCGGTGGACGAGGGCCTCGCGCTCTACGAGGCGGCGGTGGCGGCGGCCCGGCGCACCGGGCTGCCGGTGCTGGAGATCGGCACCTACTGCGGCCGCTCGGCGGTCCTGCTGGCCGCCGCGGCCCGGGAGGCCGGGACGGTCGCGCTGACCGTGGACCACCACCGCGGCTCGGAGGAGCAGCAGCCGGGCTGGGAGTACCACGACCCGACCCTGGTGGACCCGGAGGTCGGCCGGATGGACACCCTGCCCCGGTTCCGCCGCACCCTGCACGCGGCGGGGCTGGAGGAGCACGTGGTCGCGCTGGTCGGCCGCTCGCCGCAGATCGCCGCGCTGTGGGGGCGCCCGCTCGCCCTGGTCTTCATCGACGGCGGGCACACCGACGAGCACGCCACCGGCGACTACGAGGGCTGGGCGCCGCACCTGGCGCCGGAGGGCCTGCTGGTGGTGCACGACGTGTTCCCGGACCCGGCGGACGGCGGCCAGGCCCCGTACCGGGTCTACCTGCGGGCGCTGGCCGAGGGCTTCGAGGAGGTCTCGGTGACCGGTTCGCTGCGCGTCCTGCGCCGGGCCGCCGCCTAGGGCCTGTCCGGCGGATCTTGGCAGATCAGCGCGCGGCGTTGGGCGCCCGGCTGGGCGTGCGCCCGAGTCGGCCTCGTACTGGACGTACTTGGGCGATTCGGGCGTGCGTCCAGGCGGGATGCCCGGCGTCGCGCGCCTGGCAAGATCCGCCGGACAGGCCCTAGCCCTGTCCGCCCGAGGCTCCCGCACACCGGCCCCCGCCCCGACCGCACCGCGCGATACCCCCCGCAGCCACGCCCCGATGCTCTAACGTCGTGCCTGGGCTGTCGGGCGGGGGTTCGAACGGTACGGTGTCCGCGCAGCACCAGGCAGCTGCGGCACGGGCGGCAGCACCAGGCAGAGCATCGGCGGACGGTGGGGGCCAGCGGCACATGACGGACCAGCACAACACCGCTCCGGCGGTCTGGGACCCGACCGCGCGCGGCGGCGCGGGCGGCTGGGTCCGCAATCCGCAGCGCCCGGACGCCGGGACCGACCCCGCCGCACCGACCGGCGCCCCCGCCCCGGGCGCGGCCGAGGACCAGGACCCGCCGCTGGGCGGCCGCCCGTACCTGTCCACCGCCCCGGGCTTCGGCCCGGCGCCGGACATGTCGGGCCCGGCCACCCCGCCGCCCCCGCCCCCGGGCCCCGGCGCGCCCACCGCCGCCCTCCCCCGGATCGCCCCGGCGCCGGGCGCCCCGCCCGCGGCCGCGCCGTTCCCCTCGCACGCGACCCCGCAGGACCGCGGCACCCAGGGCGGGCCGCTCCCCGGCCCCGGGTACGTCTACCCGCCGCCGCCTCCGGCCGGCAACCCGTACCAGCAGGCCGCGGACCAGCAGGGCGGGTACGGGTACCCGCCGCCGCCCTACCCGCAGACCCCGCAGAACCCGCAGGCCCCGTACAGCGCCCCGCCGTACCCGGCCCGGCCGGACCACCCGGCCGCCCTCCCGCCCGACCACGAGGACGACGGGGACCGCCCGGGCAACCGCCGGGCCCCGCTGCTGATCGGCTTCGCGGTCCTGCTGGTGCTGGCGGTCGGCGGCGGCCTGCTGTACGCGGCCCAGGGCGGTGACAAGGGCGGCCAGGCCGCGCCCACCCCGCCGGCCGGCGCCGCGACCGGTGCCGGCAACCCGCCGCCCGCCCCGGCGCCCACCGGCACGGACGCCGCGCCCGGCGCCACGGCCACGCCCTCCGACACGCCGGCCCCGTCCGCGACCACGGCCGGCCCGAACGCCAAGGCCCAGGCCCAGGCGCTGGACGGACTGCTCACCGAGGGCGGCAACGCCAGGACGCAGATCGGCAACGCCGTCGCCAAGGTCAGCAGCTGCCCGTCGAAGGCCGACATCGAGAGCGCGGCGCAGGTCTTCGACAGCGGGGCCGGCCAGCGCCAGGGGCTGCTGGGCAAGCTCGCCAAGCTGAGCGTCACGGACGTCCCGGGCGGCGCGGACGCGGTGAACTCGTTGAAGTCCGCCTGGCAGCTGTCCGCCGACATCGACAAGGCGTACGCGGCCTGGGCCCGCGCCGTGGCCAAGCAGGGCTGCTCCGGCAACGCGCCGAGCACGCCGGACAAGAAGCACGCGGACGAGCTCAACCCGCAGGCGACCCAGGCGAAGAACGACTTCCTGACCAAGTGGAAGCCGATCGCGGACGCCTACGGCCTCACCCCGCCCACCTCGGACAGGATCTGAACAGCCCGTGACCGGCCCGACCTCCCCCGCCCCCCGCCGTTCCGCCCTGCTGCGCACCGCCACCGCGGTGGCGGTGGTCGTTCCGCTCTGCACGGCGGGCTGGTTCGGGTGGCAGGCCCTGGACGGCTCCGGCCCGGTGGCCGCCACGGCCGCCGCGCAGCCCGCCTCGTCGCCGACCGGCGCCACCCCGACCGACCCGTCCCCGGAGCCGGCGACGGGCACGGCGACGGGCACGACGACGAGCCCCGCCCCGGACCCGACGCCCGGCGCGCCCACCGGTACGCCGACGCCCGCCGCCACCCCGCAGGCCCCGGCCGGCGGCGGCGACCTGGCCGGCCGCACCGTGGTGCTCGACCCCGGCCACAACCCCGGCAACTTCTCCCACCCCACCGAGATCAACCGTCAGGTGGACGTCGGCAACGGCCACAAGGAGTGCGACACCACCGGCACCGAGACCAACGCGGGCTACACCGAGGCCGACTACACCCTGGACGTCACCCGCCGGGCCCGCGCCCTGCTCACCGCCCGGGGCGCCAAGGTCGTCATGGTGCAGGACGGCGACCGCCCGTGGGGCCCGTGCGTCGACGAGCGCGCCAGGGCGGGCGCCGACGCCCACGCGGACGTCGCGCTGTCGGTGCACGGCGACGGCGCGCCGGCGAGCGGCAGCGGCTTCCACGTGATCCTGCCCGCCAAGGTGGTCGCCGGTACGGCGGACAACTCCGCGATCGTCGAACCCTCGCGCCGGCTGGGCCTGCTGCTGCGCGACCGCTTCCACGCCGCGACCGGCGAGCCGTACGCCGACTACATCGCCAAGGACGGCCTGGACACCCGCTCCGACCTGGGCGGCCTCAACCTCTCCGCGGTTCCCAAGGTGTTCATCGAGTGCGGTAACATGCGCAACTCCGCGGACGCCCGACGGATGACGGACCCTCAGTGGCGGCAGCAGGCCGCCCAGGGGATCGCCGACGCGCTGGGCGCCTTCCTGACCACCCACTGACCGGACCGGGCAAGGGAGTTGGGGCGAAGCGGGCCGACCGGCGGACACCCGCCGAGTCGGCACGGTTTGCAACGACTTCGACCCGTTCCCGGTCCCGCCGTGCACCGGTGGGACGGTTGGGCCTAGGCTTCTGGTCCGTTCGGGAGTTTCGGCCGGTCGGACCGACCGCACGAAGCACCGTCCACGACACGTCAACGAGGGGAACGTAAGTGAATCTGCGCGCTCTCACCAGGGGAGACGCCGCCGTCGCAGGCGCGGCCGTCCTGCTGTTCATCGCCTCCTTCCTGCCCTACTGGACCGTGGACTGCAGCGGCCGGTACTGCGGGGACACCTCGCAGAACGCGTGGAGCACCCAGCTGTTCCCCATCCTGCCGTCGATCTACCTCCTGGGGATCGCCGCGGCCGTCCTGATCCTGGTGCAGCGCTTCCAGGGCCCCGCCGCGGCCAACCGCCAGGTGCTCGGCCTGCGGCTGGACCAGTGGGGCATCGCGTTCAGCGTCGCCGCGCTCTGGACCTCGGTCTGGGCGCTCGGCGGGGGCCCGTCGGCCACCACGCTCAGCCACGGCTTCGGCGCCTGGCTCGGCCTCATCTCGCTGCTCGTGCTGGCCGGTGCGGCCGCGGCCGCACCGCTGGTGCCGGCGCTCAAGGCCCCGCTGGTCAACGAGCGCCCGGCCGTCCCGTACCAGGGCGGCTACCCGATGCCGGGTCAGCCCGGCCACCCGGGTGCCCCCGGCCAGCCCGGCCCGGGCCAGTACGGCTACCCGAACCAGGGTCACGACCCGGCCTTCGGCGCCCAGCCGGCCGGTGGCTACGGCTACCCGGCCGCCGGCCAGCCGCAGCCGGGCCAGCCGGTGCAGGCCGGTCCGCAGGACGCCGCCGCGCCGGCCCCGCAGCCGACCCCGGCCGCCCAGCAGCCGGCCGCCCCGGCGGCGGACTTCCAGCCCTTCTGGTTCGCCGTCCCGGCCCCGCGCCAGCTGGCCCCGAAGGACAACCCGGTCGGCGCCCCGGTCGGCGAGGTCGTGCCGGGCACCTGGTACCTGGCCGTCGAGCAGCGCGGCGCGGCCCTGGTCGCCCAGCTGCCGGACGGCACCCAGGGCGTGCTGGCCGACACCGCCGGCATCCAGCGCGGCTGACGCCGCGGCGCGGACGCGAGCCGCGCGACGGCACGGAGAAGGGGGGGGGGGGGGGAGAGGCAGACAGACCCCCGCAAAAGAACAGCGCGGCGCGGCTCAAGGA
>NZ_JBHYGR010000124.1:9192-21948 GCF_042738155.1 Kitasatospora sp. NPDC059088
GGGGGGCGCCCCCCCCCCGCGCCCCCCCCGGGGGGCTGCCGCGGGGGGGGGCGCGCGCCCCGCGCCCGGCCCGGTCGGGGGGGGGGGACCGGATCACCGGTCCCGCCCCTTCCGTGTCCCCGGGGCCGGGAGGCCCTCAGCAGCAGTCCTGGACCACCAGCCCGGCGGGCAGCTGGTCCCCGCCGAAGACCGCGACGGTCGCCGGGTCCCCGCCGAGCGCGGCGACCGCGAGCAGCAGCGCCCCGGCCGTCCAGGTGGTGCGCTCCTCGGGCCAGATCGCGTCGTCCTCGAAGACGTACCCGGTCCAGTACGAGCCGTCCTCGTGCCGCAGGTGCCGCTGGATCCAGCGCAGGATGTCCACCGCGCGGTCGGACTGGCCGATCGCCCAGAGCGCGAGCGCCAGTTCGGCGCTCTCGCCGCCGGTCACCCACGGGCGGTCGCTGACGCAGCGCACGCCGAGGCCGGGGACGACGAAGCGCTCCCAGTCCCGCTCGATCCGCGCCACCGCCGCGTCGCCGCGCAGGCCGGTGCCGAGCACCGGGTAGTACCAGTCCATCGAGTAGCGGTCCTTGTCGAGGAACCGCTCGGGGTGGTGGGCGATGGCGTGCCGCAGCCGGCCGGCCGCGAGCTCCCAGTCGGGCTGCGGCTCCTCCAGGTAGTCGGCGACGGCCAGCCCGCAGCGCAGCGCGTGCAGGATGCTGGACGAGCCGGTCAGCAGCGCCTCCTCGGTGGCCGCGCCGTCCTCGCCGACCCGCCAGGCGATCGGGCCGCCGGGCAGCCGCAGGCCGACGATGAAGTCCAGCGCCCGCCGGACCACCGGCCAGATCCACTCCAGGAAGGCGTCGTCGCCGGTGCTGAGGTGGTGGTGCCAGACCCCGACCGCGATGTACGCGCAGAAGTTGCTCTCCTTGGCACGGTCGGTGACCGTGCCGTCGGTGTACGCGGCGTACCAGGAGCCGTCGGGGTTCTGCCGGGAGGCGAGCCAGCGGTAGGCGGCCTCGGCGGCGGCGTGCTCCCCGGCGGTGTCCAGGGCCATCGCGGCCTCGGTGTGGTCCCAGGGGTCGAGGTGGTGGCCCGCGAACCAGGGGATGGCACCGTCGGGGCGCTGCTCGGCCAGGATGCTGCGCACGGTGTCGGCCGCCTGCTCGGCGTCCAGCACCCCGTCGAGCAGCAGCACCTCGGGGACGGCGGCGGTCACTCCGCCCCGCCCGGCGCGCGCTCGACCTTGTTCGGCTTGGAGGCGTAGGCGACGAAGCTCTTGCCGATGAGCGGGTTGAGCGCCTTCTCGGCGGCCTTGGTGATCGAGCTGATCACCGGGGTGCCGACGATGTCCCAGACCAGCAGCTGGTGGTAGGCCTTGACCGGCAGCGCCTTGTCGTTGTCCACGCCGACCGCGCACTTGATCCACCAGTACGGCGAGTGCAGGGCGTGCGCGTGGTGGGTGCCGTACGGCTCCAGGCCGGCGTCCTTGAGCTTGCCGAGCAGCTCGTCGCCCCGGTAGATCCGGATGTGGCCGCCCTCGACCTCGTGGTACTCGTCGGACAGCGCCCAGCAGATCTTCTCCGGCAGCCAGCGCGGCACGGTGACGGCGATCAGGCCGCCCGGCTTGAGGACCCGGAACATCTCGTCGAGCACGCCCTTGTCATCGGGTATGTGCTCCATCACCTCGGAGATGATGATCTTGTCGAAGTAGTCGTCCTCGAACGGCAGCGCCAGCGCGTTGCCCTCCATCGCGACCGCCGACGCGCCCTCGGGGGCCTCGCCGGCCAGCTCCATCGCCGCGAACCACTTCTTGACCTCGGCGATCTCCTCGGCGTTCTGGTCGAGGGCGATCACGTTGGCGCCGCGGCGGTAGCACTCGAACGCGTGCCGGCCCCCGCCGCAGCCCAGGTCGAGCACCCGGTCGCCGGGGGCGAGCGGGAAGCGCGAGAAATCGACGGTCAGCACTGCAGGGCTCCCATTTCTATTGCCACCAAGCGTTCTTGACGCTTCGTCAGGTCACACTCGCCTCAACCCCCGGAGCGGCTCGCTCACGAGCCCGCCCCTCAGGGCACGTACCGCCAGCCCGGCCCGGAGCGGGCCCGGGCGCCGACGCCGGTGGCGATCGCCGCGCGGTAGGCCTCGGCGGTCAGCTCGGCGGCCCGCTCCCAGGTGAACCGGGCCAGCACCCGCTCGCGGCCGGCCGCGCCGAGCTCGGCGCGCAGCTCCGGGTCGTCCAGCAGCCGGCCGAGCGCGGCGGCCAGGGCGCCCGCGTCCCCCGGCGGCGCCGCCAGGCTGGTCCCGCCGTCCGGCCCGGCCACCTCGGGGATCGCCCCGCCGGTGGTCGCCACCAGCGGGGTGCCGGTGGCCATCGCCTCGGCGGCGGGCAGCGAGAAGCCCTCGTACAGCGACGGGACGCAGGCGACCTCGGCCGAGCGGTACAGGTCGACCAGCTCGCGGTCGCTCAGCCCGGTGCGGAACTCGATGTGCTCCGCCAGCCCGAAGCGGCGCACCGCCTCGGCCACCGGCCCGTCCTCCTTCTGCGGCTTGCCGACCACCACCAGGTGGGCGTCCCGCTCGGTGCGGACCTTGGCCAGCGCCTCGACCAGGAACACCAGGCCCTTGAGCGGCACGTCCGCGCTGGAGGTGGTGACGATCCGGCCCGGGACCCGCTCGATCCGCGCCGAGGGCGACCAGAGCCGGGTGTCGGCGCCGATCGGCACCACCGAGATCGCGCCGGGGGCGGCGCCCAGGTGCTCGGCGATCTCGCGCTGCGAGGTGCCGGAGACGGTGATCACGTGGTCCAGCCGGGCCGCGACCCGGCGCTGCATCCGGGTGAAGGCGTACCAGCGGCGCAGCGACAGCCGCTTGCCCCGGGTGGTGGCCGCGTCCAGCTCCAACTGCCGGTCCACGGTGATCGGGTGGTGGATCGTGGTGACCAGCGGGAAGCCGTGCCGGGCCAGGCCGAGCAGGCCGTAGCCGAGGGTCTGGTTGTCGTGCACCACGTCGTAGCGGCCCTTGTGCCGGGCCAGGTACTGCCGGGCGCGCAGCGAGAAGGTGAGCGGTTCGGGGAAGCCGCCGGTGCGCATGGTGGCGAACTCCAGCACGTCCACCGGGCCGCGGAACTCGCCGCGGGCGGGGGTGCGGAAGGGGTCGTCGGCGCGGTAGAGGTCCAGGCTGGGCAGCTCGACCAGGCGGACCGAGCCGGGGCCCTCGACCTCGTCCAGCACGGGGTAGGGCTGGGCGCCGATCACGTCCACGTGGTGGCCGAGCCGCGCCAGCTCCCGGGAGAGGTGCCGTACGTACACGCCCTGACCGCCGCAGAACGGGTCCCCGCGGTATGACAGCAGGGCAATCCGCAGCGGCTGCGCGGTCATCCTCGGCCCTCATCTCTGGCTGCTATCGGTGCGAGCGGCGCCCAACGGTGGCACCGGTCGCTAAAGTAGATCAGGTTTCAGTGGCTGTGGAACTCGTCATCGACCGTGTGAACAATGAGAGACCTCGAAGATACCGGCCCGTAGCTTTCGCTCAGGAGCCAGGGCTGGTGATTCCCGCCACGCCGGGCCCGACCGACCGCGGGTCGCCTTCGGGTCGACCTTTCTGGAGCACGCCGCCACCCACGCGCCCCCGGGAGCACCCTTGCCGTCGCCGACCACGTCCGTGAGCCCCGCCTCCCCCGCACCGGGCGAGCCGCCGCTGTCCGCGCGCCAGGCCGAGCGGCGCCGCCGCATCCTGCGCGCCGCCACCGCGCTGGCCGCCCGCGGCGGGTACGAGGCGGTGCAGATGCGGGAGGTCGCGGAGAGCGCCCAGGTCGCCCTCGGGACGCTGTACCGGTACTTCCCGTCCAAGGTCCACCTGCTGGTCGCGGTCATGCTGGAGCAGCTCCAGGGGCTCCAGGAGCACATCCGGCGGCACCCGCCGACCGAGCCGGAGCCTGCCCTGCGGGTCGCCGACGCCCTCACCCGGGCCTTCCACGCGCTCCAGCGCGAGCCGCTGCTGGCCGAGGCGATGGTCCGGGCGCTCAGCTTCGCGGACCGCTCGGTCGGCACCGAGGTGGACCAGGTCAGCGCCGCCACCGGACAGCTCATCCTGGACGCGATCGGGCAGTCCGGCCCGCCCAGCGAGGGCCAGCGCGCGGCCGTCCGGGTGATCGAGCACACCTGGCACTCGGCCCTGGTCGCCTGGCTCTCCGGGCGCGCCTCGATCGCCGAGGTCCGGGCCGACCTGCACACCGCGGCCCGGCTGCTCGCACTGCCCTGACCGCCCCGGCCGGCGGGACGGCCACCGGGGGCGATTACTGGAACCTGTTCCAGCTCCCCGCCGCTCCGGCCGACCCGCGCGCCGCGGCCCGGCGGTTAGAGTCGACGGGCAGCACAACTCCATCCCGCTCCTCCCCCGGGGGAAGCCGGTGCGAATCCGGCGCTGACCCGCAACCGTGAGCCCGACCGCGCCCCCCGGCGCCCCGGGCGAGCCGGGGCACCCGGGGAGGGACGAGCGGCGCCGGGCACCCGCACCCGCCCGGCACCCGTCGAGGACTACGGAACGGCCCCCGCCGGGGCCCGCCACCGCTCACCGAAAGGCACACCGCACCATGCTGACCGCCGCCCGCCTGGGCGCCGCCGCCCTGTCCGCCGCGCTGCTCGCCGGCCTCGCCGCCGGACCGGCCCTCGCCGACAGCCCGTCGCCCACGGCCGCCGCCACCCCGGACGGCCTGTACGGCAAGAGCGACCCGACGTACGACGGCGTCTGGCGGCAGTCCCTCGCGCTCACCGCGCTGACGGCGGCCAAGGTCACCCCCGCCGACTCCGCCGTCGACTGGCTCACCGGACAGCAGTGCGAGGACGGCGGCTGGCCCTCCTACCGGGCCCCCGGCGCGGCCTGCGACCCCAAGACCGAGGACAGCAACGCCACCGCCGTCGCCCTCCAGGCCCTGGTCGCCGTCGGCGGGCACCAGCCCGCCGTCGACAAGGGCCTCCAGTGGCTCAAGGCCAACCAGAACGCCGACGGCAGCTGGGCCTACAACCCCGGCAACCCCGGCGACGCCAACTCCACCGGCCTCGTCGTCAACGCGCTGTTCGCCGCCCGGACCGACCCGGCGAGCATCGCCAAGCCCGGCACCGGCGGCGCCGCCGGGAAGAACGCCTTCGACGGCCTCGCCCGCTTCCAGCTCGGCTGCGCCGCCCCCGCCGACCAGCGCGGCGCCTTCGCCTTCCAGCCCGACCCGGCCGCCGGCACCCTCGCCCCCAACACCCTCGCCACCGCCCAGGCCGCCCTCGCCGCCGCCGGCGGGCACCTGCCGGTCGCCTCCTCGGTGCACGCCGACGCCACCGCCAAGCCCCTCGCCTGCGCCGACGGCTCCGCGCCCGCCACCGTGCCGCACGCCGAGGCCGGCGAGGCCGTCAGCGCCTACCTCGCCGCCCAGCTCGGCTCCGGCGACGGGCACCTCACCCTCACCACCCCCGGCGCCGAGCCCAAGCCCGACTACACCGCCACCGCCTGGGCCGCCCTCGCCCTCGTCCAGAGCGGCCACCCCGACGAGGCCACCGACGCCGTCGACTGGCTGGAGGGGCAGGGCGCCACCTGGACCAAGAACGGCACCGACGCCGCCGCCACCGCCACCCTCCTGCTGGTCGGCCAGGCCACCCACCGCGGCGACGCCGCCCTCACCGGCCAGCTCACCGCCCTCGGCCCGGCGCCCAAGGCCGAGGCCGCCTCGACCACCGCCACCCCGGCGAAGAAGAAGAGCGACGGCATCGGGCAGTTCTGGCTGATCATCGTCGGCCTCCTGATCGGCGTCGGCGGCGGGCTGCTGCTCAGCCTCCAGCGCAAGCGCAACCCGAAGCTCTGATGCGGGCGCAGCGTGACGTCGCCGGGGGCCGCGGCCCCCGGCGGGCACCGGCCGCCCTGCTGCTCGCCCTGCTCGGCACCCTGGTGCTGCTGGCCTGCGCCACCCCGGCGCAGGCCGCCGGGTACCGGTACTGGTCGTTCTGGCGCGGGGCCGACGGCGGGGCCTGGACGTACCAGCAGCAGGGGCCCGCGATCTCCGTGCCGCCGGACGGCTCGGTGGACGGCTGGCGGTTCGCCCTCAGCCCGGACGGCGGACAGGACGCCGCCCGGCCGCGCACGGCGTCCGGGTTCGACGGGATCTGCGCCGCCACCCCCGCCCAGGACGGCCGCAAGCGGGTCGCCGTGGTACTGGACTTCGGCACGGCCCAGGACGCCGGAGCGTCCACCGCCGCGCCGTCCGGGTCGCGGACCGCCTGCGCGAGCGTCGCACCGCGCGCCACCTCGGCCGAGGTGCTGGCCGCCGTCGCCCCGCCGCTGCGCTACGAGTCCAACGGGATGCTGTGCGCCATCGCCGGCTACCCGGGGGCCGGTTGCGGCGACCAGGTGGACGCGGGCGCCGCCCAGCCCAAGGCCGGCGCCGACGGCGGCAGTAGTGGCAACAGCGGCAGCGGCCCGGACCTCGGCCTGGCCGCCGGCGGCGCGCTGGTCGCCGTCCTCGCCGGTGGCGCCGTCTGGCAGGCGCGCCGCCGCCGTCACTCCTGAGGCGTGCCGTGACACGCCCCGACCCCGTTCCCAGGACAGATCCGTGAGCAGCACCACCCGCAGCACCCGCAGCACCCGCCCGCCCGTCGGACCGCGCCAACTGCACCCCGGGGCCTGGTGGTTGTGGGCACTCGGGCTCGGCGCGGCGGCGACCCGCACCACCAACCCGGTGCTCCTGCTGCTGCTCGCCGCGACCGCCGGGTACGTGGTCGCGGCGCGCCGCGGCGACGCGCCCTGGTCGCGTTCGTACGGGGCGTTCCTGCGCCTCGGACTGCTGGTGCTCGGCATCCGGCTGGCCTTCGCGGTGCTGCTCGGCTCCCCCGTCCCCGGCACCCACACGCTGTTCGGCCTGCCCGAAGTCCCGCTCCCCGCCTGGGCGCAGGGGGTGCGGATCGGCGGGCGGGTCACCCTCGAAGGCGTGCTCGCGGCACTGTACGACGGGCTGCGGCTGGCCACCCTGCTGGTCTGCGTCGGCGCCGCCAACTCGCTGGCCAGCCCCGCCCGGCTGCTGCGCGCCCTGCCCGGCGCGCTCTACGAGGCGGGCGTGGCCGTGGTGGTGGCGATGACCTTCGCGCCGAACCTGGTCGCCGACGTACGCCGGCTGCGCGCCGCCCGCCGCCTGCGCGGCCGCAGCGACCAGGGCGTCGCGGCCGTGCTGAGCGTCGGACTCCCCGTCCTGGAGGGCGCGTTGGAGCGCTCGATCGCCCTGGCCGCGGCGATGGACACCCGCGGCTTCGGCCGCACCGCCGACGTGCCGCGCCGACTGGCCCGGGTGACGGCCGCGCTCACCCTGGCCGGGCTGCTCGGGGTCTGCCTGGCCGCGTACGGACTGCTGACCGCCGGGGGCGCCGGCTGGGCGCCGCCGGTGCTGCTGCTGGGCCTGGCCGCCGCCTTCACCGGACTGCTGCTCGGTAACCGACGGTCCGTCAGATCCCGCTACCGGCCCGACCCGTGGGCGCTGCCGGAGTGGCTGACCGCCGGGTCCGGGGTCGCCGCCGCCGCCCTGTTCAGCTACCTCGGGACACGGGATCCGGCCGCCTTCGCCCCCACCGTCGTCCCGCCGACCGTCCCCGAGCTGCCGCTGGCCGCCGTCCTGGCCGTACTCCTCGGCCTGGTACCGGCCTTCGCCGCCCCGACCCCGCCCCGGAGGGCATCGTGATCACCTTCGAGCAGGTCTCCGTCCGGTACACGGACTCCGCCGCCCCGGCGCTGGCGGGCGTCGACCTCACCGTGCCCGAGGGCGAACTCTGCCTGCTGGTGGGCCCCTCGGGCTCCGGCAAGTCCACCCTGCTGGGCACCGTCAGCGGCCTGGTGCCGCACTTCACCGGCGGGGTGCTGCACGGCCGGGTCACCGTCGGCGGCCGGGACACCCGCGAACACCGGCCGCGCGAACTCGCCGACCTGGTCGGCACCGTGGGCCAGGACCCGGCGGCGCACTTCGTCACCGACACCGTCGAGGACGAACTCGCCTACGGCATGGAGTCGCTGGGCCTGCCCGGCGACGTGATGCGGCGCCGGGTCGAGGAGACCCTCGACCTGCTCGGCCTCGCCGACCTGCGCGACCGCGCCCTGGGCTCGCTCTCCGGCGGCCAGCAGCAGCGCGTCGCGATCGGCTCGGTGCTCACCGTGCACCCGCGCGTCCTGGTCCTGGACGAGCCCACCTCGGCACTCGACCCGGGCGCCGCCGAGGAGGTGCTGGCCGTGCTGCAACGACTGGTGCACGACCTGGGCACCACCGTGCTGATGGCCGAACACCGGCTGGAGCGGGTCGTCCAGTACGCCGACCAGGTGCTGCTGCTGACCCCCGGCGGACCGCCCGTCCTGGGCGAACCCGCCGAGGTGATGGCGCACTCCCCCGTGCACCCGCCGGTGGTCGGCCTCGGCCGGCTCGTCGGCTGGCGGCCGCTGCCGCTGTCCGTCCGGGACGCCCGGCGCAAGGCCGCCGCGCTGCGCGCCGACCTGGACGGGCGCGCGCCCGGCGCCGTCACCGTTCCCGACGCCGCTCCGATCGCCGACTGCGCCCGCCTGGCCGTACGGCGCGGCCCGGTCCAGGCCCTGCGCGGGGTCGACCTGACGCTGCGCCCCGGCGAGATCGCCGCCCTGATGGGCCGCAACGGCGCCGGCAAGTCCACCCTGCTCGGCAGCCTGGTCGGCCTGCACGCCCCCGACTCCGGCCGCGTCACCGTCGGCGGCCGCACCCCGCACCGCACCCGCCCCGCCGAACTGATCCGGCAGGTCGGCCTCGTCCCCCAGGACCCGCGCGACCTGCTCTACGGGGAGAGCGTCGCCGCCGAGTGCGCCGCCGCGGACGCGGACGCCGGGGCCGCCGCGGGCACCTGCCGCACCCTGGTCGGGCGACTGCTGCCCGGCATCGACGGCACCGCCCACCCCCGGGACCTCTCCGAGGGCCAGCGGCTCACCCTCGCCCTCGCCGTCGTCCTCACCGCCAGGCCCCCGCTGCTGCTCCTGGACGAGCCGACCCGCGGCCTGGACTACGCCGCCAAGGCCCGGCTGGTCGAGATCCTGCGCGGGCTCGCGGCCGAGGGGCACGCAGTCCTGCTGGCCACCCACGACGTCGAGCTCGCCGCCGAACTCGCCCACCGCACCCTGATCCTGGCCGAGGGCGAGATCGTCGCCGACGGCCCGACCGCGGAGGTGGTGGTCTCCTCCCCCGCCTTCGCGCCGCAGGTCGCCAAGGTGCTGGCGCCCGGACCGTGGCTCACCGTCCGGCAGGTCGCGGAGGCACTGAACGCATGAGCAGCCGACCCGTACCGCTCGGCCGCCGCTCCGTCGCGGCACTGTCCCTGGTCTCCCTGGTCGGCGTGACGGCCTTCGGCTGGCCGCTGCTCGCCTCCACCGGATCGGCCCTGGTCGGCCACTCCGCCGACGCGCCGTGGCTGTTCGCCCTGCTGCTGCCGCTGCTGCTGGCCGTCGTCATCGCGCAGATCTCCGAAGGCCGTACGGCGGGCGGCGGGGCGCCGGGCCTGGACGCCAAGTCCGTCGCCCTGCTGGGGGTGCTGGCGGCGGCCGGCGCCGCGCTGCGGCCGCTGGGGGCGGGGACGGCGGGCCTGGAGCCGATGTTCTTCCTGATGGTGCTGTCGGGGCGGGTCCTCGGCCCCGGCTTCGGCTTCGTCCTCGGCTCGCTGTCGATGTTCGCCTCCGCGCTGCTCACCGGCGGGGTCGGACCGTGGCTGCCGTTCCAGATGCTCGCCATGGGCTGGGTCTGCCTCGGCGCGGGCCTGCTGCCCGGCCCGGCCGCGCTGCGCGGCCGCCTCGAACTGCTGCTGCTCGCGGGGTACGGCGCCGTCTCCGCCGTCCTGTACGGCACGATCATGAACCTCCAGGGCTGGCCGTACATCGGCGGCCTGGCCGGCTCCATCTCCTTCCACCCCGGCGACCCGCTGTCCGCCAACCTGGTCCGCTTCGCCGCCTACTGCCTCACCACCTCCCTGGGCTGGGACCTCCCGCGCGCCGCCCTCACCGTCGTGCTCTGCCTCACCCTCGGCACCCCCGTCCTGCGCGCCCTGCGCCGCACCACCCGCCGGGCGGCCTTCGACGCCCCCGTCGACTTCCGACCGCCGCTAGGGTGACCGTTCGAAGCGTCCGCCAGAACGGGAGTCCACCCCAGTGTCCGCAGAATCCCCCGGCTACGAGGCCGACTCCGACACCGAGACCGACACCGACCAGGACGACGATCCCTGGATCACCGCGTACTGCCCCGTCGACCCCGAACTGGCCGCCCGGCTGGTGGCGATGGCGGACCTCGACTGGACGGACGGCGACGTCGGCGAACGCGCGATGACCGACGCCGGCTGGCACTCGACCGGCGACCACCTCGGCGAGCTGAACGAGAAGGCCTGCACACCGGCGGGCCACCTCGCGTACGGCGACGACTGCCTCTTCCTGCCCTTCGCCTACGAGTACTACGTGCACCCCGACGGCGGGATGGCCGAGGACTTCTGGGGCACCCTCCCCGGCTGGCGGAGCAGCACCGACCAGGAGACCGACACCTTCACCGAGCAACTGGACGCCGCCGCCGCCCGGTTCACCACCCTGCTCGGCCCGCCCGACCACGACGTCAGCCACGAACGGCGACCGCACTCCGGCAGCGTCCGGCGCTACCGCGTCTGGCGCCGCGGCGACAACGCCCTGGTGGTGGCCCCGGGCCTGGACCCCTTCTCGTACTCCCAGTTCGAGCACGCCTTCGTCCAGATCCGCCCCCTCCCGGCGGCGGCGCCGCTGCCGCCCGCCGAGGAACTGGTCGACTTCTTCACCTGGTAGTCCTCCCGACCTGCGCCGGTGGCACTCAGCGGTCCGGAGCTCCCCAGTCCAGGGCGGACCGGGCCAGGGCGGCGAGCCCGAGCGCGGCCGGGAGTTCGACGAGGAACGCCATCGCGAGGGCGGTGTACCAGGCGCCGCCGCCCTCGGCGGTCATCACGTCGAACCAGGCGTCGAGGAGGAGCAGGGTGGCGGCTGCGGCGGCGGCCAGGGCGGTCAGGCGTGAGCGCCGGACGAGCAGCCTGGCGGTGGCGATCAGGCCGGCGACCTGGAGGACGTCCATGCCGATCCACACCGTGGACCAGTTCCTGACCTCGGCCTGCCCTCGGGTGGCCGACCCGAGGACCAGGATCCAGGCGAAGAGCAGGACCGAGACGGCGATCAGCGCCCCGCCCAGGAGCGTGCGGGAGCGCTCCGCCGTCGGGTCTGCCGATCCCAGGCGGTCGAGCGCCGCCCGCACCGGCCGACCGTCCCCCGTTGTCGTTCTCATGATCGAGAATCTACCCACCCCCTCGCGGGACCCGGCGGGCGGTGCCCGGGGGGCCAGGACCGCACCACCCCGGGGCGACGCCCCGGCGCCCCGCTACCATCGCCCGGTCGTGATCGACGGAGGGGGTACGACGTGGGACTGATCCAGCACTGGCGGGACTCCAAGGCGCAGGAGCTGCACCGGGAGGGCATCCGCCTGCTCAACCGGGGGCGCGCGCGGGACGCGGAGCCCGTGGCGCGCGAGGCGGTCCGCATCCGCTCGAAGGTCTTCGGCCCGGACGATGCCACCACCCTGGCGAGCCGGGTGGTGTGGGCGCGCGCACTCGGCGGCCTCCAGCGTCATGCCGAGGCGGAGGCCGAGCTGCGCGAGGTGCTGCGGCTGGCGCCCGACCCGACCGCCCGGGGCGAGCTCGTCCGCTGGGCCCGGCTGGGGCTCGCCCAGGTCCAGGTGCGGACGGGACGGGCCGAGGAGGCGCGGGCCGAGGCGGCCCTCCTCCTGGAACTCACCGGTCGGGCCGACGTCGAGTACACCCGCGCCGCGCTGGCGATCGAGGCTGCGGCACTCAGCACGCTCGGCCGCCACGCCGAGGCGGTCACGCGCTGGACGGAGCTGGAGGCGGCCGCCACCGCCACCGCGGGCGGGGGCAGTCCCCAGGCGCTCAAGGCCCGGTCCGACCGGACCCAGGCACTCGTCTACCTGGGCCGCTTCCAGGAGGCCGAGGCGCAGGCCCGGGCGCTGATGGACGTCGCGGCCTCGGGCGGTCCCGGTGGCGTGCTGCTCGGGATGGCCGCGCGGAACGCCCTGGTGCTCTCGCTGACGGCCCGCGGCCGGGCGGTCGAGGCCGAGGCCGAGGCCCGCACCGCCGTCGGACACGCGGCGGGCATCGCGGGCCTGGACGCCCGCTTCCTCCTCACCGCCCGGCTCGGCCTGGCCCGCGCCCTGAACGCGCAGGGCCGCCACGACGAAGCGCTGTCGGCGCTCCGCCCCGCGCTCGAACACACCACGCCGGACCCCGTCGGCGAGGAGGAACTGGAGGCCGCGCTCCACCTCGTCGCGGCGGTCACCCTGCTCGGGCTGGGGCAGGACGCGGCGCCGTCCCTGGAGAAGTCCTCGGAGCTCTGCCGGCGCACGCTCGGGCCGAACCACCACCGCGCCCTGGAGGTCGGCACGCTCCGGGGCCGGGTCCTCGCCGCCCAGGGCCGCCTGCCGGAGGCCCGCGAGGTCCTCCGGACCAACGCCGCCGCTTGGCAGGAGCACTTCGGCGAGGGCCACCCGAGGACGCGGGCGGCGCAGCAGGCCCTGGCCGAACTGGGCTGACCCCGCCCCAGCCCCCGCCGCGACACCGCCGCGCGCCCCCCCCGGGGGGGGGGGGGGGGGGGGGCCCGCCCCCCGCGCCCCCCCCCCGCGCGCCCCCCCCCCCCCCGCCCGCCCCCCGCCCGCCGGGGGGGGGGCGCCGGGCG
>NZ_JBHYGR010000124.1:21958-28405 GCF_042738155.1 Kitasatospora sp. NPDC059088
TTGGGGTTTTTTAAAACCCCCCCCCCCCCACCCCCCCGCCCCCCCCCCCCCCGCGCCCCGGGGGGGGGGGGGGGCGGCGGCGCGCGCACCGCCCGGCGCGCGCACCGGACATACCCGACACGCCCCGGCGCGCCACCTGCCGTACGGGGCCGAACCACCGTAGATTTGACGGATCGTCACTTTTTAGGCCCGCCCGGCCGTCCACGACTCCGTCGATCGGTGGTGGTTGCCATGCGACGTCCCTCCCTGCGGATGCGAATCCTCCGGCTCGGCCTCGGTGGCTGCCTGCTGGCCGCCGCCACGGCCGGCAACGCCGCGGCCGCGCCGGGCGAGCGCCCGAAGGACGGGCCCGGATCGCCGGAGCAGCGGATCGAGAGCCTCCTCGCCCAGCTGACCACCGACGAGAAGGTCACCCTGCTGCGCGGCCGGGACGCCCCCGCCGGGGTGGACTCCGTCGGCTACGTCGCGGGCGTGCCCCGGCTCGGCATCCCTCCGCTGCTGCTGACGGACGGCCCGGCCGGCGTCCGGGACGGCCGCCCGGCGACCGCGCTGCCCGCACCCGTCGCGCTGGCCGCCGCCTTCGACCCGGCGCTGGCCACCCGGTACGGCGACGTGCTGGGCCGGGAGACCCGGGCGCGCGGCTACCAGGTGCTGTACGCGCCCATGGTGAACATCGTCCGGACCCCTCAGGGCGGGCGGAACTTCGAGACGCTGGGCGAGGACCCGTACCTCGCCGGGCGGCTCGCCACCGCCGAGGTGCGCGGCATCCAGGCGCAGCGCGTCGCCGCGCAGGTCAAGCACTTCGCGGCCAACAACCAGGAGGACAACCGCCAGTCGTACGGCTCGGACGTGGACGAGCGCACCCTGGCCGAGATCGAGCTGCCCGCCTTCCGGGCGGCGGTGCGGGAGGGCCGGGCCTGGTCGGCGATGTGCGGCTACAACCCGGTGAACGGCGTCTGGGCGTGCGAGAACTTCCCGCTGCTGCGCGACGTGCTCAAGGGCCGCTGGGGCTTCGACGGGGTGGTCGGCTCCGACTACCCGGCCACCCACTCCGCCGTCAACGCCGCCGCCGGCGGGCTGGACCAGGAGTTCGGCGGTTCGAGCTACTTCGCCGACCTGCCAGCCGCCGCGGCGGACGGCCGGCTCGCCCCGGCCCTGCTGGACGACCAGGTCCGCCGGGTGCTGCGGCTGATGGCGCGCACGGGAGCGCTCGACGGCGCCCAGGCGCCCCCGGTCGACCCGGCCGCCGGAGCGCGCGACGCCCGGACCGCCGCCGCCGCCGGAACGGTTCTGCTGCGCAACGAGGGGTCCGCCCTGCCACTGGACGCCGCCCGGCTCAAGTCCGTCGCCGTGATCGGCCCCTGGGCGGACCGCGCCTACACCGGTGGCGGCGGCTCCTCGCACGTCACCCCGTACGCCGAGCACACGGTGACGCCCCGCCAGGGCATCGCGGCCCGGGTCGGCCCGAACACGGAGGTGCGCCACGACCCCGGCGACGACCCGGCCGCGGCGGCCGCGGCGGCCACCGGGGCGGACGTCGCGGTGGTGGTGGTCGGCGACCAGGAGACCGAGGGCGCCGACCGCGGCTCGCTGAACCTCACCGCGGCGGACGACGCGCTGATCCGGGCCGTCGCCCGGGCCAACCCGCGCACCGTGGTGGTGCTGAACACCGGCGGCCCGGTCACCATGCCGTGGCTGGACGCGGTACCCGCCGTGGTCGAGGCCTGGTACCCGGGCGAGCAGAGCGGCGCCGCGCTCGCCGACGTGCTGTTCGGCGACGTCGACCCGGCCGGGCGACTGCCCGTCACCTTCCCGACCTCCGCCGACGCCACCCCGATCCGGGACGCCGCCCAGTACCCGGGCACGGACGGCACCTACCACTACACCGAGCGCCTCGGCGTCGGCTACCGCTGGTACGACGCGAGCGGCACCGCCCCGCTGTTCCCCTTCGGCCACGGCCTCTCGTACACCACCTTCGACTACGGCGGCCTCACCGTGACCGGCCCCGACCAGGCCGGCCGGGTCCGGGTCGGCTTCGACGTCGCCAACCGGGGCCGCCGGACCGGCACCGAGGTGCCCCAGCTGTACCTGACCTTCCCGGCCGCGGCCGGCGAACCCCCGCAGCAGCTGAAGGCCTTCGACAAGGTCACCCTGGCGCCCGGCGCCTCGACCCACGTGGACCTGCTGCTGGACCGCTCCGCCTTCGCCGTCTGGGACGAGGGCGTGCACGGCTGGGGCGTCCCCGGCGGTCGGTACGGCCTCACCGTCGGCTCCTCCTCCCGCGCGCCCCGGCTGCGGGGCGGCGTCGACGCCCCCGCGTCCCCCGCCGTCTCCACCTGGTCCGGGCGGATCACCGGCTCCGACGGCGCCTGCCTGGACGCCTCGGCCGCCGCCGGGGACGCCGGCCGGCCGCTGGAGGCGACGGACTGCTCGGGCGTGGCCGCCCAGGACGCCACCGTCGGCTCGGACGGCAGCGTCGGCGTCCTGGACGGCTGCCTCACCCCGGCCGGCTCCGCCGACGGCGCCGCCGTGCTCCTGCGGGACTGCACCCGGACCGCCGACCAGGAATGGCGCAGGGGCCCGGACTCCTCGCTGCTGAACCCGTCGACCGGCCGCTGCCTGAGCGGCGCGGACGGCCGACTGCTGCTGCAGCCCTGCGGGACGACCGCAAAACAGCGCTGGACCACGCCCAGCCCCAGCGGGCCGCTGACCGGCATCGACGGGCAGTGCACGGACGTCGACGGGGCGTCCACCGTCAACGGCACCGCCGTCCAGCTCTACCGCTGCAACTCCACCGGCGCCCAGGACTGGACCGTCCACCAGGACGGCTCGCTCCGCGCCCTCGGCAAGTGCCTGGACGTCACCAACGGCAGCACCGCCGCCGGCACCCCCGTCCAGCTCTACGACTGCAACGGCACCGCCGCCCAGAGCTGGTACCCGCGCCCGGACGGCACCCTGCTCAACCCGGGCTCCCGCCGCTGCCTGGACGCCCGGGGCGGCGGCAGCGCCGACGGGACCAGGCTCGAACTCTGGGACTGCACGGGCGGCACCAACCAGCTCTGGAAACCGCCCGCCTGACCGGTACCCGCTCCACCGGTGATTGCGCACGCGGCGTTCGGAATGCCCGAACGCCGCCGTACGCTGTCCCGCAACACCGGCAGGATCATCGCGAACACCTCAACACGAGCCGCAGCACGCACCACGAGCGGGCCGAGCGGGCCCGCCACCGCACGCGGGCGTTCGGGGGAACCGGAGAAACCAGTGGAACTTCGTCAGTTGCGCGTCTTCGAGGCCGTGGCCACCCACCGCACCGTCACCGCCGCGGCCGTGGCGCTCGACCTGGCCCCCTCCTCGGTGTCCGAGCAGATCCGCACCCTCGAACACAGCCTGGACACCGAGCTGTTCGACCGCGCCCCGCGCGGAACCAGGCTCACCGCGGCCGGCGAGCGGCTGCTGCCCTGGGCGCGCACACTGCTCGACCAGGCCGAACAGGCCCGCCGCGAGGTGGTCGCCGACCGCGCCCGGCTGCGGCTCGGCGCGCTGGAGACGATAGCCGCGACCCACGTCCCGGCCGTGCTGGCCCGGCTCGCCGAACGCCGCCCCGGCCTGGACGTCGCGCTGCACACCGACACCGCCCGGGACGCGCTGCTCGGCGGCGTCGCGGCCGGGGCACTGGAGGCCGCCCTCATCCTGGACACCGCCGGACCGCTCGGCGACCTCGGCTTCTACCTGCCGCCCGCCCCGCTCGACCACCTCGACCTCCAGGACGTCCCGCTCGCCCTGGTCGCCGCCCCCGCCCACCCGCTCGGCGGCGCCGCCGCCCTCACCCGCGAGGACCTGCGCGGCCAACGCCTGCTGGTGAACACCCCGGCCTGCTCCTTCCGGCTGGCCGGCGAGCGCCTGCTCGGCCACGCCGTCGAACGCGTCCCCACCGGCGGCGTCGCCGTCACCCGCGCCTGCGCCGAACAGGGCCTCGGCATCGCCCTGCTCCCCGACTTCGCCGTCCGGGAGCCCCTCGCCTCCGGCGCCCTCGTCCGCCTCCCCCTCGCTCCCCCGCCCCTGCACCTCCGCCTGGTGTGGCGCGCCGACCGCGAGACCGTCCCCGGGCTGCGCGCGGCCCTGTACGCCGCCGCGGCCTGAACTCCCCCACACCACAAGCCCGTTCATCGCACACCCGGTCGGCCCGGACGGCATCGCCCGGCCCCTCGAACGCCGGACGGCGCACCCCGGAACCCCGGGGCGCGCCGTCCGCCTCCTACCAGCCCGCCGAATCAGGCCTTCGGGCCCGCCGACTGCACGACCTCGAAGGACCACAGCGTGGACCCGGAGGCGGCCGGCCGCTTCGGCGCCTCGCCGCCCTCACCGCCACCACGGTGGGCCGCCTGCATCGGGCCCTCCATCCAGGCCTTGAAGTCCTCCTCGCTGCGCCAGCGGGTGTAGACCAGGTACTGGTCGGTCCCCTCGACCGGACGCAGCAGTTCGAACCACTCGAAGCCGTCGGAGTTCTCCACCGCACCGGCCCGCGAGGCGAAGCGCTGCTCCAGCACCTCGCGCTGCTCGGCGGGCACCGTCAGTACGTTGATCTTTACGACGCTACTCACATGACACCTCTCATCGTTAGGCCCGCTACCTGGGCACTTAACCTTGACCACGTGCGAGCAGTCTCCTACATACGACAGTCAAAGAAGCGTGAGGACGACTCGCAGGCTTCGCCGGCTGCCCAGCGAACGAAGACCGAAGCCCTGATCGTCGCCAAGGGCTGGGAGAACAACGGCCACTTCGAAGACGTCGGCAAGTCGGGCTGGGACCCCAACGTCACTCGACCCGGGTTCGAGGAGATGATGGCGGCCGTCCGCGCCGGTCAGGTTGACGCCGTGGTCGTGTTCTCCCTCTCCCGCCTCACCAGGCAGGGCGCCTTGGAGGCCATGAAGATCAACGAGGAGCTGGCCCGGTACGGCGTGCGCCTGGTCTCGGTCGAAGAGCCCTACCTCGACACCTCCACCCCGATGGGCGTTGCCATCTTCGGTCTGATCGCCGCGCTGGCCCAGCAGGAATCCGACTTGAAGTCCGCCTACGTCACGGCGACCAAGGAGACGCTGCGCGCGGCCGGGAGCCACGTCTCCGGCATCCCGCCGTACGGCTTCCGGACGGTCCGGGAGCAGCGCGGCGAACTGTCCGTGATGCGGCTGGTCCCCGACCCGGTCGAAGCCCCGCACGTGCGCGACATGGCCCGCTGGGCTGCCGATGGCATGTCCGCCGGAGACATAGCGCGCCAGCTCACCAAGTCGAACGTACCGACCAAGGTGACCACGCTGGGCGACAAGGGCACCAAGCGCCTTGAAGCACGCCGCGCGAACAGCTCGTCCAAGAGCCTCAGTGGCCCCGGTTGGACGACCTCCACCGTCCTGCGCATTCTCCGAGACCCCCGGCTTGCCGGATACGCCATGGTCTGGGAAGGCCGGAAGCCGCGCACGAAGGACGAGGACGGCAACGTCGTCCCCGGCACGCAGGGCAAGCGGACCGTTCTGCGCGGAGACGACGGCTCTCCCGTGGTGTCGCATGAAGGCATCATCACCGCCGTGGAGTGGTGGGCTCTCCAGGAGATCCTGGACGGCCGGTCGAAGGTCGTGGTCCGCTCCGGCCGTCGTGTCCCGACGCTGCTCGCTGGCCACGGGATGCTGTTCTGCGACCTCTGCGGTTCGGTCATGGTGGCGGACGACAGGGGCGACGACGACAATCCGAAGCTCTACTACAAGTGCAACCGCCCCTCCGGTGTCGTCCCCGGACATGGCGGCTTGGTCATCGACGCGACGGCTGCGGATCATGAGGTGGCCAGCTCCGTGTGGGCGCGCCTGACAGCCATGGACCCGGCGGACGAGGACGACGCAGAGTGGCTGATGGAGGCTGCCCGGCGGTTCACCCGCCAGCAGCAGGACCCGACTCATGATGCCGAACAGGCCGCATCAGAAGCCGAGTTGGTTCACGTGCGCGAGGCCCTTCGCACTCTTTACCAGGACCGGCAGGAAGGTCTGTACGGCGGCGAGACCGGCAAGCGGATATTCGCCGAATCGGTCGCCCGGCTGACGGCGCACGAGGAACGCGTATCCGCGCGGGTCGAAGAGTTCCGATCGGCAAGCAGCCGAACCGTCACGATCCCGGCGGAGTGGACGGCCCCCGATCGCGACCCGGTCGGCAACGGCTCGACCTGGGCAGGCATGCCCCTTGAACAGAAGCGGGAGTTCCTGTCGCTGTTCGTAGACTCGGTCCGGATCACCAAGGCGATAGGCAGGGGCCGGAACGCAAACACCCGGGACCGCGTAGTCATCAGGTGGGCCGAGAAGCCGTCCGCCGACTAGGTTCTGTCCGGCGGATCATGGTCGGAGCCAGAGGCGGATCGCTGCGACGGTGACCGTGCCATGGAAGACGTAGGCCCGCTTGTCGTAGCGG
>NZ_JBHYGR010000125.1:0-1974 GCF_042738155.1 Kitasatospora sp. NPDC059088
GGGGGGGGGGGGGGGGGGGGGGGGCGGGGCGGGGGGGCGCGGGGGGGGCGGGGGGGGGCGGGGGGCGCGGGGGGGGGGGGGGGGGGGGGGGGGGGGGGGGGGGGGGGGGGGGGGGTGGGGGGGGGGGGGGGGGGGGGCGGGGGGGGGTGGGGGGGGGGGGGGGGGGGGGGGGGGGGGGGGGGCGCCCCCCCGCGGGGGGGGGGGGCCGCGCCGTGGACCGGTACTACTACGGCGAGCGGGCCCACCCGTACCAGCTGGTCCGGCAGCTGGCGGAGCGGATGAGCCATGCCGTCGACCCGGCGGACGCGCCGCCGCTGCTCTGCCGGACGGTGGTGCAGGCCCTCGGGCTGCCGGCCGCCGTGGTCCGGGTGCGGACCCGGAGCGGGCCGCGGGAGCTGGCCCGGCTCGGGACGGTCGAGCCGCCCGGCGTCCGCTTCCCCCTCACCTACGAGGGCGCCGAGATCGGCGAGCTGCTGGTGCCGCCCCGCCTCGGGCAGTCCGAGCTGGACCGGCAGGACCGCGAGGTGCTGGGCCTCCTCGCGGACCAGGCATCGCCCGCGATCGCTTCGCTCGGCCTGTCCGAGGACCTCCGGGCCAGCCGGGAGCAGCTCGTCCTGGCCCGCGAGGAGGAGCGCCGCCGTCTGCGCCACGACCTCCACGACGGCCTCGGTCCCGCCCTCTCCGGCCTGCGCCTGCGCATCGACGCCGCCGGCACCGACCTGCCCGACGGCTCCGGGGCCGCCGCCTCGCTCACCGCGGCCTCCGCGGGCATCGGCCAGGCGATCACCGAACTCCGGCGGATCACCGGCGGCCTGACGCCCGGCCCCCTCGACAGCAAGGGCCTGGCCGACGCGCTCCGCCGACTTGCCGACACCCTCGGCAGCCAGGCCCTCCGGATCACCCTCGACCTGCGACCCGACCCGCTGCCCGCGCTCTCCGCCGCCGTCGAGGTCGCCGTCTACCGGATCAGTGGTGAGGCCCTGAACAACGTGGTCCGGCACTCGGGTGCCACCGCCGCCAGGCTCAGCCTCCGCGCCCTCTCCGACCGCGTCACCGTCGAGGTCGCCGACAACGGCGCGGGCTTCGCCGGCCGCGACTCCACGTCCGGCGTGGGCCTCCGCTCCATGGCCGAACGCGCCGAAGAGCTCGGCGGCACCTTCACCGCCGGCAACGCCCCCGCCGGTGCCGTCGTCCGCGCCGTCCTCCCCCGCGGCCGCGCCGACTGATCCGGGAGGTGGTCGTCGGGAGGCGGTCGGCGGTCGGCGGGAATGGCCAGCGGTCGTCGGGTGGCGGGAGTGGGTGGTGGGCTGGGTAGGGTGCCGGGCATGAGCCGGAACGTGAGTGGTGCCGCGGGTGTCGGAGACCTGGTGATCGTCGGGGCGGCGGCGGTGGGTGGGGAGTTCGCGGGGGCGGCGCAGGCGATCTTGGCGGAGTTGGTGCTGGGGGGCGCCGCGTTGGGGTGGGTGGAGCCGCCGTCGCTGGAGGAGGTGGCGGCGTTGGTGGAGGAGGTGGTGGCGCGGTCGCGGGCCGGGGACGGGGCGTTGCGGGTGGCGTACCTGGGCGGGCGGCCGGTCGGCTTCGGCTACTGGCTGCGCCACCGGCGGCCGACGCACCGTCCGCACGCGGAGCTGGAGAAGCTCGCGGTGGCCGCCGACGCCCAGGGGCGGGGCATCGGGCGGGCGCTGACCACGGCGTTGATCGCGGACGCGAGGGCCGCAGGCATCGAGGTGCTCACCCTCGACGCCCGCGGCGACAACGCCGACGCGCTGCACCTGTACTACTCGCTCGGCTTCACCGAGTACGGGCGGCTCCCGGACTACGTGGCCGTCGGGGAGCGCCGGTACGACAAGGTGTTCGCGATGGTGGACCCGGGGGGGGGGGCCCCCCCCCCCCCCCCACCACACCCCCGTGCGGGCCCCGCGCACCGCGGCCCACCCGGGCGTGGCGCGCGCCCGCCACACCCCCCCACCCTCG
>NZ_JBHYGR010000125.1:1984-28236 GCF_042738155.1 Kitasatospora sp. NPDC059088
CTTTGGGGGGGTGGGGTGTTCGGCTTCTCATCCTCGGGTCTTTGTTTTGGCCCCCCCCCGCCCCCCCCCCCCCCGCGGCGCGGGGGGCGGGGCGCCCCCCCCCCCCCAGCCCGGCGTCACGCGGTGGGCTGCCGCCGGTCGACCACCGCCCGGAGCTTGCCGCTGGTGGGCGTCCGTTCGAAGGCGGCGGAGGGGGCGGTCTCGACCGTGACGTCGAGCAGGGCCTCCGCGACGGCCGAGCCCAACTCCGGGACGGCGGCCAGGAACGCGGCGCGGGCGGTGGCCGCGGGCGGGGCGTAGCGCTCGTCGAGGCGGACGGTGGCGTGCTCGCGCTCCGCGCCGGTGTCCAGGACCAGCTGGAGTTCGCCCTGGTAGCCGAACTCCTCCTGCGCCACCGCGCCGAGGCGCCGGACGTTGAGGAAGTACGTGCCGACCCGGACGACGTCCCCGTAGCGGCCGAGGAGTTCGATGCGGGGGGTGTGGCTGCCGCAGGGGCAGACGCCCTCGACGGCGCGGCCGAGGTCGCCGATCTGGTACCGCTCCAGGCGCTGCCCGGCCCGGGTGCGGCTGGTGAAGACCAGGCGGCCCGGCTGCCCGGCGGGCGCCGGGGCGTCGGCCTCCGGGGCCAGGATCTCCAGGGTGTGCAGGTCGGTCAGGACGTGGTGGACCGAACCCTCCGAGTGGGTGCACTGGTAGCCGAGCGGCCCCAGGTCGGTACTGCCGTACGCCGCCGAGCGGATCACCTCGACGCCGAACTCCTCGGTGAGCACCCGGCGTTGCTCCGCCGTGAAGTGCTCGCCGCCGTAGAACACCTTGCGGATCCCGCCGTACGCGCGCAGCGCGGTGGCCTGGTCGTGGAACAGCTGCCAGAGGTACGAGGGCATGCCGAACACGGTGTCCGCCCGGTGCGTCACCAGGGCCTCGGCGGTGGCGGCGTGGTCGGGGCCGGCGGCGATCGGGAGCTGGGTGGCGTTGAGGCGCTCCAGGATCGAGAAGAAGCTGATGAAGCTCCCGTACATGCCGCCGCAGTAGAACAGGTTGGCGGCGCGGTCCCGGGCCGGGTCGAACCCGGCGGCGAGCAGGCCGTCGGCGGAGGCCCGCATCTGGGTGTCGTAGTCGGCGTTGGTGAACACCGACAGGGCCGGGGCCCCGGTGCTGCCGCCGCTGCGGAAGTGGAGGTGGGCGTGCTCGGGAGCGAGGGTGCCCAACTGCTCCTGCACCCCGGCCTTGTCCAGCAGCGGGCCGCTCGGTGCGGCGGGGACGAAGGCGGGGGCCGCCAGGTCGTCCAGGCAGGCGGTGGTGGCGAAGGCCTCGTCGGCCCGGACGCTGACCCGGCGGCTGTAGCGCTGGAGCGCGTACACGCCGTCGTGGGGCTCGCCGTGGTAGCCGTCGAGCATCCCGCCGACCGGGGTGACCCGCAGCACGCCGGCGGCGAGCACCGCCTGCGACAGCCGGGCGACGTCGGCCCGGCTGCCGCCGATCGCGGCGGTCTGCAGGTAGCGGCGCATCGGGCGCAGCACCGTCATGGCGGAGCCGCGGGGCAGCGGCTTGACCCAGACGCTGCGGTGGAGCGGCGAGGCGGCCAGGGCGGGGCGGGTGTCGGCGAGGACGCGCCAGGACCCGTCCTCGGCGGCCAGGACCCGGGTCAGGCCGAGGTGTTCCTCCAGGCGGGCGATGAGTTCGGTGGTGGTGACCTCGGCGTGCTCGGCCGGTTCGAGTGCGGGCCGGGGGAGGCGGGCGGAGGCCTCGGCGAGGTGGGCGGCGAAGCGCTCGGCGAAGGCGAAGACCTCGGTGGCATCCGTGGCTTCGGCGGTGCTCTCGGTGCCCTCGGTGCCCTCGGTGCCCTCGGTGCCCTCGGTGTCGAGGTAGATCACCTGGGGGCTGGAGCAGGCCTGCTGTTCGAAGCGGCAGACGTCGGCGGCGAGCGCGTCCAGGGTCCGCGGGTCCGACCAGGCGTCACGGGTCAGGTAGGCGAAGGAGATCCGGTGGCCCCACTCGACCAGGCGGCAGCCGGCCGGGACCAGTTCGGCGACCGAGCGGACGGCGTCCTCGCCGCCCCACACCGCCACCGCGTCGGCGGGCTCGCACAGCAGGCGCAGCCACTCGGTGCGGGAGGAGGGGAAGCGCAGTGCGACGATCCGGCGGGCCAGCGCGCCGGTCGGGTCGGCGGCGGCCAGCTCGGCGAGCAGGAGCTGGGGGAGCAGCGTGTCGTTGCTGCTGGTCTTGAGCACGTTGAGGTTGCCGGTGAGCAGGCCCTCGATCACGCTCAGCGGGGCCACGGCGGCGGCGTTGCCGGGGGCGATGTGGACCAGGAGCCCGACCGGCGCCCACGCCTCGAAGGTGGTCTCCCGCGCGTCGGGCCGGGTGAGCCGCTCGGGGCGCAGTCCGCCGAGTTCGCGCCGGAGCTTGAGTTCCAGGGCCGGGCGGGCGATCGCGCCGGTGATCTCGGCGAGCGTCGCGGCCGCTTCGTCCGGGTCGACACCGTCGCCGCCGGTGACGAGTTCGGCGAGGAGGCGGGTGCGGACCGGGCTGCCCGGCGTGGCGAGGGCGTCGGCGAGGCGTTGGCAGGCGCTCAACACCAGTTCGGTGGGCAGGGGTTCGGCGAGGACGCGGGCGGCGAGCGCCGGGAGCTCGGCGAGCCGGCGGGCGGCCTCGGCGTCGTCGATGAACGAGCCCTGCCAGAAGTGGGGCCCGGTGCCGACGAGTTCACCCATCGCGGGCGCAACGGTCGCGGGCTCGGTGGCCACGGGCTCGGTGGTCATGGGTTCGGTGGTCACGACATCCCCTTCAGGAGTTCGGCGGCGGCCGCCGCGCAGTTGCGGTTCCGGCTGACCCCGGCGCGGCCGTGGATGGTGAACCACGGGGTGGGCAGCGGGCAGGGGCACTCCTGCCCGGGGTGCAGCGAGGCGAGGTCGCCCATGACGACGCTCTGCGCCGGCACCGAGGTGATGTACGGGGAGACGAGGTGGAGGAACCCGCGTTCGCCGTACGGCAGGGGCTCCAGGGTGCGGGTGTCGCGCACCGCCGCCCGCGACCAGACCGGGACGTGCAGGCGGTGGTGCCCGCACTCGATGTACGGCACGCAGTGCTCGACCGAGCCGAAGGTGTCGCGGATGCGGTCCGAGGGGATGCCCAGCTGCTCCGTCACTCCGGCGTAGAACTGCTCCTTGCCGATCTGCCGGTCGGTGTGCCCCTTCCAGCCGCCGCCGAGCAGGACCAGGGAGCCGGCCGGGAGTCGCAGCGGCGGGAGGCCGAGGGCGCGCATGCGCTCCAGGGTGAAGTGGAGGAAGGACGGGAAGCCCAGGATCCGTACCGGCAGGCCCTCCTCGGCGTAGCGCTGCAGGGCCTCGATGCAGCCGTGGACGTCGAACTCGTGGCCGCTGCCGGTGTGCCGCAGCGCGTGGGTGGTGTGGTTCGCCGGGGCGAAGTCGCAGAGGTAGTTGTCGGTGAACGAGGTGCCGAGTTTCAGCTGCGGGGCCGGCTCGTAGCTGTACAGCAGGTAGTTGACGGGCTGGTCGGGCGTGATCCAGCCGTAGTGGTCGAAGATGTGGGCCACCATGCGCTGCGCGGAGCGGATCGTCCAGCTGTCGAAGAACATCTGCGACTTCTGGCCGGTGGTGCCGGAGGAGGTGAGGTGGAGGAACACGTCCTCGCGAGGGATGGAGAGCACCTCGTGGCGCTTGAAGAAGTTGGCGTGCACCAGGGGCGTGCGGATCCCCTCGCCGACGGTCGGCGCCGGGGTCTCCACCGGGCCGTCCAGCAGGGACCGGAGGAACGGCGAGCGCTGTGCGTGCCAGGCGTGGGACTCGGCCATCGCGGCGGCGAACAGGGCGTCGGTCTCCGGCCCGGCCGTGTACGGGGCGGCGAGGTCGCAGAGCTGCTGGACGTGCGGGAGCGCGGCCGGGTCGGGGACGGTGACCGGCGCGAGATGGGTGTTCACGGGTCGGTCGGCCGGGTGGTCGGCCGGGTGGTCGGCCGGGTGGTCAGTCAGGTGGTCAGTCATCGTGAGACCTCGGAAATGGGTAGGTAGGTCGACGTCCAGGCGGTCAGGTAGGCCAGCAGGTACGGCTGGAGCGGACTGCTGACGGCCGCGGCCCGGAAGTCGATCTGACGGCTGGTGCGGGACAGCACCACGTAGTCGTGGAACCGGTCGCCGATCCGGCGCATCGCCGGGTAGACGGCGCTCGGGATGAACCCGGCGGCCAGGAACGCGTCGAGCCCGGCGGTGTCGGCCAGCGGCAGCAGCGTCTCGACGTAGTCGGCGCCGGCCCGGGTGACGGCCGCCATCAGCGGTTCCAGCGCCCCGGTGAGGGCCGCCGGGGACGGGTGCACCGCGATCAGCGAGCAGCTCGCCGCGACCCGGTCCAGGTCGGCGTAGGCCTCGAACGCGCCGTCCGGCGGGGTGAGTACGGCGTTAGGGACGTGCAGCGGGAAGAACCGCTCCCCCGGATCGGGGAAGAGTTCGAGGAAGCGGCGGCGGACGAAGGCGGGTGCGGTGACCAGCTCCATCGGCGCGGTGACCGGCGCGGTCCGTCCCAGGGCCGGGGCGGGGGCGTCCGTCGGGCGGGGGTGCCCGTAGTCGACGCCGGTGCTCTGCCGGGCCGCCTCCAGCAGCGGGACCAGGGCCCGGGGCACGGCGTCGACGCGCTCCCGGCGGGCCAGGACGCCGTCGGCGTGCCGGGCGAACAGGGCGAGGCTCTCGCACCCGGCCACCTCGACGGCGTTCGGCATCAGGCCGAGCGCCTGGAAGCCGTTGCGGGAGAGGACCTGCTGGGGGCCGGGGGTGACCACCCGGGCGGTCGCGTAGACCGAGTCCAGGGTGCCGGCGGCGAAGGCGTCCGCGCAGACGGCGGCGGTCAGCCGTCCGGCCAGCCCGGCGCCGCGCTGGTCCGGATGGACCGCCAGGCCCACCAGTTTGCCGATCCGGCCGCCGGGGTCGGTCTGCACCGCCACCGAACCGGCCAGCCGGCCGGCACCCTCGGGGCGGGCGGTCAGCCAGTGGGTGTGCGGGTCGTCGATCAGGCGGCGCATCTCGGCGGGGTCGCTGCCGAGCGCGACCGGGTAGCCGTGGCCGTAGACGTCGAAGTAGAGCTGCCGCAGCTGCGCGACGTCCTGCGGTACGGCCGGGGCGAGCGTCACGGTCATCGCACGGCCCCGTTCGGCTGCGCGGTGGCGGTGGCGGTGGCGGTGGCGGTGGCGGTGGCGGTGGTGTCGGTGCTCGTGGCCGGCGTCGTGGCCGGGGCCGGTTCGCGGCGGCCGGTCCACCACAGCGCGGCGGCGACCGGCAGCACGCCGACGGCCTGGACCAGGCACAGCGTGCGCGCCGGGAGGTGGTCGCCGAGCAGGCCGAACGCCAGCGAGGACACCGGGAAGGTCGCCCCGAGCAGCGCCTGCATGACGGCGAAGAAACCGGGGCGGTCCTCGGCCGGTACCAGGCGTTGGAACAGTGCCACGAACCGTACGCCGATCACGCCGACGCACCAGCCGGCGACGGCCATCGCCCCGACGGCCGGCGCCTGTCCCACGGCCAGGCCGGGCAGGCCGAGCGCGGCGGCCATCAGGCCCAGACAGCCGGCGCCGACCGCGGTCGGCGAGCCCGGGAGCCGGCCGCCCGTGAAGGAGCCCACCAGGGTGCCGGCGCCGAGGGCCGCCTCCAGCGCGGCGACGGTCGAGCCGTCGGCGTGCAGCACGGTCCGGGTGTACAGCGGCATCACCACGAACACCGCCGTGGTGAACACGTTCGCGGCGGCGAAGCAGAGCAGCACCCGGCGGATGAACGGGAGTCCGGCCAGGATGCGGCGCAGCGGACGCCGGGCGGCGGGCGACGGGACGTCCGCGGTTGCCGGGCCGTCCACGCCCGGGGCGGCGGGGGTGCCCGGGGCTGCGGGGGTGCCCGGGAAGCGGGTCGCGCCGACCAGGGCGGCCGCCAGCAGGTAGGCCCCGGCGCACCCGGCGACGATGCCGGGCAGACCCGCGCCGTCGACCACCAGCGGGCCCAGCAGCCCGCCGGCGAGGCCGGCCAGCGACTGGGTGGCGAGTTCGAAGCCGGTCGCGGCCTCGATGTCGGCGTCCTGGACCAGCTCGGGGACGGAGGTGGTCAGGCAGGGGTCGAAGACCGCCTGGCAGCCCGCCAGCAGCAGCGCGGCACCGTACATGACCGCCATCGGCGGTGTCGCGGTGTACGTCCAGCAGGCCGTGCCGAGCGCGACCAGACCGGCGACGGCCGCGGCGGCGGCCAGCACCGTGCGGTGCGGGCGGCGGGCGATGAGCGCGGCCACCAGCGGGGCCAGCGCCACCGCGGGCAGGGTGCTGACGGCGAGGAAGGCGCCCGAGGCGAGGCCCCGGTCCGGGCCGGCGGCGTAGCCGATCAGCCACCACACCGCGCCGACCTGGAACATCCGTCCGGCGGCCTGGGTGAGGACCTGCGCGCCCCAGACGGCGGCGAAGCGCCGGTTGCGCAGCACGAGCGGCAGGTGGCGGGCGGCCGCCTCGGTCGTGTCGACCGCTTCGGCTGCTCCCGCAGCCCGGGCCCCCGTCACGAGTGCGGCCGTTCGTCGAGGACGCGGATCAGCTTGCCGGTCCGCGGGTTGACGGCGAGTTCGTGCGGACGCACCCACGTGACGGACAGCGGGTGGACGTGGCCGGCGGCGGCCGCCTCCGGGTACAGCGGCCGCGCCGTGTGGACGGCGGTCGTGACGGCGGCGGCCAGTTCGGGGAGCCCGGTGGGGTCCCCGTCGCAGGCCAGCCGCAGGACCAGCCCGTCGCGGCCCTCCCAGCGGCGCACCACCAGCTGGACGCCGATCACCCGGCCGGCCGGGTCGGCGGCCCGGACGAGGTCGAGCACGTCCTGGGTGTACAGCGACACCGGCCCCACCCGTACGCCCTCCTGGGCCCGGCCGAGGATGCGGAACCGGCCGGTGGCGACGTCGGTCCACTCCGCGCGGTCCCCGACGGGGTAGCGCAGGACGGGCATCAGCCGTCGCCGCAGGTCGGTCACCACGACCCGGCCCGGTACGCCCTCGGTGTCGATCGGCTCGCCGGTGTGGTCGTCGAGGATCTCCACCACCGTCTCCGGGGTGAACGCCCGGTGCACCCGGGTGTCCGGCCCCGGTACCGGGCGGCCGAGCAGCCCGGCATCGACGGCGGCGTAACCGATCGACGAGACACGGGCGTTGGGGAACACCTTGCCCAACAGCGGCTGCTGGTCCTGGTAGAGGCCCTCGCCGCCGAACAACAGCAGTTCCACGGAGGGGAGTTCGCGGCCGGAGGCCAGGAGGTGGTCGGCCAGGGAGCACAGCGTCGTCGGGGTGCCGGCGACCACCTCGACCTGGAACTGCTCCAGGGTCTGCGTGGTCGACTCCAGGGGCGCCGCCCCGCCGATCGGCAGTCGGACGTTGGAGACGGGCGAGCGGTGCAGCGAGTCGAGGATGAAGGTGTAACTGGCGTACAGGTCGCCCGCGTAGAAGAGGTCGGCGACCCGGTGCCCCGGGCGCAGCCCGGCGTCGACCAGTCCGGCACCGAAGGAGGTGGTGAACTCCCGCCACTCCTCCCGGCTGTAGAAGGAGAACTTCGGCGAGCCGGTGGTGCCACCGCTCTTGAAGACGACGGCCTCCTCCAGCGGCCCGGTCAGCAGCCGGTTGCCGCGGGGCGTGTTGGCCTGCCAGAACTCGGCCTGCGGGACGACCGGGAGGTCGGTCAACCGCGCGGTCGGGTCGGGCAGGCCGGCGTACAGCTCGGCGTAGAAGGGTGAGTTGCGGCGGGCGAAGCGTATGAGCTCCGCCAGGGGTTGAACGGGCATCAGTTCCTGCTTTTGGGCGTGCGAGGGCGGAGCGAGGTCGTGCGGGTGCACGAGCTCGCCCTACGGGTCGGAGGCGATCTTGGAGCCGGCGGTCGGTGGAATTCGATTCCGGTGCGACGCGGCGGGCCATGGGTTCGGGAAACGGACCGAGCGTGCGCACCGAGGTTCAGTGGTGCGCGGATGGTTCGTCAGCTGATGCGACATCGGGGTCTGTGGGGTCACCCGCTCGCAGAATGCAAGGCTATCACCAGGATATGCCTTCGGAACCCTGGTTGAGTTGTCATCGAATGGTATGGATACGATCCGAGCCTTCATTGCTGCCGTGTTACGGCGATATGACGCGCGGAGGGTGAGGTGGATCTCCCGGCGGCCGGACGGGGGCGGGGGGTCCGCGCCCCCGTCGGCCGGTATTCGCCATTCAGTTAGTTGAATTGACGACATTTCATGCTCGGACTGCCTGATGGCGGAGCGGATGTCGGAATTGCCGACGGCCTCAGGAGGTGCGGGCGGCCAGGCCCTCGGCGACGGGGGTGAACAGCAGCCCCCAGTTGCCCGGGAGGGCGGCGATCGCGGCGGTGAGGTAGCCGCGGGCGACCGTCCATTCGTCGGGGTGGTGCGACGGGCCGTGGGTGGCGACGGTCTCCAGGCAGTCGTCGACCGTGTCGGCGAAGTCGTCGTCGTCCGGCGCGGCGTGGCCGAGGCGCTCGCAGGCCCGCGCGAGTCCGGCGGGCAGGTCGGTGGCCGGGTCGAGGTCGGTGGCGGCGTCGAGGAGGTAGAGCAAGTGGCCGCCCGGCTCCGGGAGTTCGGTGCGCAGGGCGCCGGTGCGGAACTCCCGCTCGGCGTCGTCGTCGACCAGGGCGGAGGCCTCGGCGGCGTCGGCCACCAGGGCCGCCCAGTAGGCCCGGTCGTGCGGGCCGTCGCTCTGGCGCAGGTGGGCGGCGGCGAACGCGGCCATCGCGTCCGGGTCGTCGACGAGGGGCGAGACGACCAGGTCGCTGCGGTGGTCGAAGGCGAAGTAGTGGCGGCGGCCGTCGAGCGTGAGCGACTCGATCCCGGCGACGTGGCCGACCCGCCCGGGCAGCGGTTCGTGCGGGGAGTCGTTCCGGGAGCCGTGCGGGGAGCTGTCCGGGGGCCTGTGGTGGGACGCGTGCGGGGAGGTCTGGGCGGCGCTGATGTCCATGGCCGGACCGTAGCGGGGGCCGCCGACAACGCCGGGTGCCGTGCGCTCCCGGCCCACCTGGACGGGCCTGGCCCGGATCCGGCGAACTCGCCCCGGCGGCGGCCGCGTTCGGGCCCGGCCGGGAACGGCCGACCGGGCCCGGGCGTCCCCGTCTCAGAGCCGTACCAGCGCCTCGGGGGTCAGGTCGGCCAAGGTCGGGTAGCCGTCGACGGCCATGAGGAGGTCGGCCTCGGCGAGCAGGGAGCGCAGGACGTGGACGATGCCGTCGGTGCCCTCCAGTGCCAGCCCGTAGGCGTACGGGCGGCCGACGCCGACCGCCGTGGCGCCGAGGGCGAGTGCCTTGACGACGTCGGCGCCGGTGCGCACCCCGGAGTCGAACAGGACGGGCAGGCCGGCCGCGGCCTCGACCACGCCGGGCAGCGCGTCGAGCGCGGGCAGGCCGCCGTCGGCCTGGCGGCCGCCGTGGTTGGAGCAGTAGACGCCGTCGACCCCGCCGTCCCTGGCGCGGCGGACGTCCTCGGGGTGGCAGAGGCCCTTGAGGATGATCGGCAGGTCGGTGAGGGACCGCAGCCAGGGCAGGTCGTCCCAGGTCAGCGGGTTGCCGAAGAGGCCCGCCCACTCCAGGACGGCCGCGCCCGGGTCCTCCTCCGGGGCCTTGGCGAGGCGGGCCCGGAAGACCGGGTCGGAGGTGTAGTTGGCGAGGCAGTGGCCGCGCAGCTGGGGGAAGTTGGAGGCGGCCAGGTCGCGCGGGCGCCAGCCGGTGATCCAGGTGTCCAGGGTGACGACGATGCCCTTGAACCCGGCGGCCTCGGCGCGGTGGACCAGGCTGGCGGCGAGGTCGCGGTCGGTGGGCGTGTAGAGCTGGAAGAAGCCGGGGGTGTCGCCGAACTCGGCCGCGACCTGCTCCAGCGGGTCGACGGTGAGGGTGGAGGCGACCATCGGCACGCCGGTCCGGGCGGCGGCCCGGGCGGTGGCGAGGTCCCCGTGGCCGTCCTGGGCGCACAGGCCGATCACCCCGACCGGGGCCATGAACAGCGGCGACGGCAGCCGCAGCCCGAACAGTTCCACCGACAGGTCCCGCTCCTTCGCGCCGACCATCATCCGCGGGTAGAGGCCCCAGCGCTCGAAGGCGGCGACGTTCGCCCGCTGGGTGGCCTCGTCCCCGGCCCCGCCCGCGACGTACGACAGCACCGACGGCGGCAGCGCGGCCTGCGCCCGCGCCTCCAGCTCCGCGAAGGCCATCGGCATCGTCGGCAGCACGCCGCCGAGCCCGTTGAGGTAGATCTCGTTCTGGTAGTCGCCGAAGTGCTGCGCCATGGTTCTCGGGCCTTCCTCGTCGGTGTCGGTCCAACGGTCGCGAAGGTACCCCGGGCACGGCGCCCGCCCGTGGGGCGGGTGGTGGGGGTGGGGGCGGGCGGGGTGGCGGGGCCCGGTGGAGGGGCGTGACGGCCCCATTCCCTTGGGCATGTTCATGCTCTAGCTTGTTGGTGGTGGTCGATCTCGCTAGTGATCCTTGGGGAGGATGGAAACCATGCGTCCCATCGCGAACAAGCACCACGCAGAGGCCTGGAACGGTGAGGAAGGCGCCCATCGGGCGGAGAACGCGGACCGGTACAACGCGATCGTGGAGGCCTTCAACGAGGACCTGTTCCGGGGGGCCGCGATCGGCCCCGGGGACCGGGTGCTCGACGTGGGCTGCGGCACCGGGCAGGTCGCGCTGCTGGCCGCCCGGCAGGCGGCCGGGGGGCAGGTGCTCGGAGTGGACCTGTCGGTGGCGTCGCTGGCGCGGGCCCGCGCCGACGCCGCCGAACAGGGCGTCGGGAACGTCGAGTTCGCGGAGGGGGACGCGCAGGTCTACCCGTTCCCCGACGGCGGGTTCGACGTCGCGCTGAGCCGGGGCGGGTGCCTGTTCTTCTCGGACCCGGTGGCCGCGTTCGCCAACATCCGGTCCGGGCTGCGGGAGGGCGGCCGGCTGGTGTTCATGGTTCCGCAGGCGGGGTCGGCCGACAGCCCGATCGCGCGGGCCACGTCGGCGCTCGTTCCGCTGATGCGGATCCCGGCGCCCACCGCCCAGGGCATGGACTCGCTGCTGGAGCCGGACCGCATCCGCGAGGTGCTCGGCGGGGCCGGGTTCGACGGCGTGGAGATCGCGCCGGTCCGGGCGCTGATGAACTTCGGCCAGGACGCCGACGACGCGGCCGAGTTCATCCTCGGCCAGGGCGGTGTGCGGATCAACCTCAAGGACGCGGACGACGCGGTCGTCGAGCAGACGCGGCAGGGGCTCAAGGACGGGCTGCTGGGCCACGAGACGGCGGAGGGCGTACTGATCCCCGGGGACGTCTGGCTGGTCAGCGCCGTCCGCCCCTGAGGCCGGAGGCGACGGCGAGGCCCCCGGACCCGGTTGCGGGTCCGGGGGCCTCGGCCGGTACGGCTGCGGTTGCGGCTACCCGCGGGCCGACCGGGCCAGCAGGGCCTTCTCGTCGACCTTGCCGTTGAGGGTGAGCGGGAGTTCGGGCACGGGCACGTACACGGTCGGCACCATGTAGGCCGGGAGCGTGCGCGCGAGTGAGTCGCGCACGGTCTCCACGGGCACGGCCTCCTCGAGCACGAGGTGGGCGACCAGCCGCGGCGCGGGCGGGGCGGTGTCGAGCAGCACATGGCAGTCGAGGACCCCGGGCAGGCCGCGGAGCGCGGTCTCCACCTCGCCCAACTCGATCCGGTAGCCGTTGAGTTTGGTCTGCCGGTCCAGCCGGCCGAGGTAGACCAGGTCGCCGTCGGCGGTGCGCAGCACCTCGTCGCCGGAGCGGTACCAGCGGCGGCCGGGTTCCACGTCCTCCCGGAACCGGGCCGCCGTCATCGCGGGGTCGCCCAGGTAGCCGAGCGCCAGTCCGGCCCCGGAGACCAGCAGTTCACCGGGGGTGCCGTCGGGGACCGGCCGCAACCGCTCGTCGACGACGCGGACCTCCAGGTCCGGGAGCGGCCGGCCGATGGTGCCGGGGCCGCCGGCCTCGGCGTCGCGCGGCGACAGCCTGGCGCAGGTCACGTGCACGGTGGTCTCGGTGATGCCGTACATGTTGATCAGCTCGACCGCGTCCCCGGCCAGGGCGTACCACGGGCGCAGCGCGCCGGGGTCGAGCCGCTCCCCGCCGAGGACCACCCGGCGCAGCGCCAGCCGGTGCGTCTGCTCGGGGGTGAGGACGGTGCACAACTGCCGGAAGGCGGACGGGGTCTGGTTGAGGACGGTGACCGCCCGGTCGCCGAGGAACCGCGCGAAGTCGGCGGGCGTGCGCTTGGTCCCGGGCGGCACGATCTCCAGCCGGCCGCCGTGGAGCAGGGGGCCGAACAGCTCCCACACCGAGAAGTCGAAGGCGGGGGAGTGGAACAGGCACCAGACGTCGTCCGGGCGGAAGTCCAGGTGCCGCGCGCAGGAGCGGAACAGCCGCAGCACGTTGTGGTGACTGACGACCACGCCCTTGGGGACGCCGGTCGAGCCGGAGGTGAAGATGACGTAGGCGGGGGACTCCGGGTGCGGCTCCGCGGGGGCGAACGGCGGCTCCGCGGAGGGGAGCGGCGGAAGGCCGTCGGCGGCCGCCATCGCCTCGGAGATCCGGACCGGCCGGACGCCGGGCAGCGCGGGCAGTCCGGGGAGCACCTCGTCCTCCGCGAGGAGCGGCAGGGCGAGGAACTGTTCGAGGATCCGGCGCATCCGCTCCGGCGGGCTGTCGGGGTCGACGGGGACGTAGGCCTTGCCAGCCCGCAGGACGGCCAGCACGGCGGTGACCAGGTGGAGCCCCGGCCGGAGCGCCAGGCCGACGTACGGGCCGCGGGCCGTCCGCCGGAGGTGGGCGGCCAGGCTGCCGGACACGGCGTCGAGTTCGGCGTAGGTCAGCTCCCGGTGGCCGTCGCGGACGGCGACGCGGTCGGGGTGGTCGGCGGCGGCGCGTCGGAAGGCGGCGTGGAGGGACGTCGGCGCGGTGCCTGGCTCTTCGGGTGCAGCGGACAACGAGGACTCCTTCGGGAAGGCGGCCCGGTTCGTATTTCACCGGTATTTCGACGTCTTTGCTGGTCAGCGAGCCCGAGGTGATTGTAGTTCGGGCCGGTGGCCGTCGTCTCGGGTTTGACGCGACGGGAATCGCTTCCGGTGGCATCGGTGACACCGGGAACGGCGGTGGCCCGTGGGGTTCCTGACGGCTCCTGGGCGGGGGAGGGTTAGCCGGGTGTGCCGGGTGGTGGGGGATGTATCGGGATTGACTGACATGGTCATGAATGTTAATCTATTGAAGATCATGGAACTGGCGAGTCGTGAACCGCCCTTCTGGTCCGACCGTCGTACTTCATTTGCTATCGGATTTCCGGCACCTGTCGAATCCTGGGCGAAAGTGGGGTCATGGGGTCATGAAGGTGTGGATCAACGGCGAGCTGTTCGATCCGGAAGAAGCTTCGATATCGGTGTACGACCACGGCCTGATCGTGGGCGACGGCGTCTTCGAGACGGTCAGAGCCGGTCACGGCCGACCCTTCGTCCTGACCCCCCACCTGCAGCGCCTGGCGCGCTCCGCCGAGGGCCTCGGGCTCCCCGCCCCGGACCTGGACGCCGTCGAACGCGGCGTCCGGGACGTGCTCGCCGCGGCCCCCGCGTGGGCGGTCGGCTGGATCCGGATCACGCACACCAGCGGCGTCGGCCCGCTGGCCTCGAACCGCGGCGACCAAGGGCCCACCACCGTGGTGGCCGTCGCGGAGGGATGGTCGTTCCCGGCCCCCGCGGACGTGGCCGTGGTGCCGTGGCCCCGGTGCGAGAACGGTGCCCTCGTCGGCCTGAAGACCACGTCGTACGGCGAGAACGTCAAGGCCCTGGACCACGCCCGGCAACGGGGGGCCGGCGAGGCGGTCTTCGCCAACCTGGCCGGGAACCTCTGCGAAGGCACGGGGAGCAACGTCTTCGTGGTCGTGGACGGGAGGCTGACGACCCCGCCGCTCTCCTCCGGGTGCCTGGCCGGAATCACCAGGGAACTCGTCCTGGAATGGTCCGGTGGCGAGGAGGCCGACCTGCCGATCGAGCAGTTCGCGAATTGCGAGGAGGCATTCCTGACCTCCACCACGAGGGACGTCCAGCCGATTCGACTGGTGGACGGAAAAGCGCTCCCGGCGGCACCCGGACCGGTCACCTCCCGGGTGCGGGAAACCTTCGCCGAACGCAGCGCGAAGCTGCTGGAATCCTCCTAGAACCCCCTTCCTCCGACAAGGCGTTCCACCCCGGGAAACGGTGTTCCGTCCCCGCCGCCGACCCGGGTGACATTCGCGCGCAGAAATACCGCCAAGGCGTTCCGGCAGAACTCGCCGCGAACTCCGTCGGCGTGCCCGTTCCTTCGTCAGCGCCGGAGCTCGGCCGAGGAGAGAGAATGCGACTGCCTGGCCGTGGAACGAGTCATCCGTTCTTCGTGGATGCCGTCCTCGCACACGCCCGCCGGGATCCCGACCGGACCGCGGTGGAGTCCGACGGGGGCCGGCTGACCCGCCGGGAGCTGGCGGTCCGGAGCGGAGAGCTGGCCGCCGTCCTGCGCGGCGCGGGCGTCGTCCCGGGCGACCGGGTCGCCATGATCGTCGGCCGCGGGGTGGAGATCGCCGTGGCGCTCCTGGCGACGCTGCGGGTCGGTGCGGTGTACGTGCCGGTCGACGTCTCGTGGCCGGACAACCGGATCCGTACGATCCTGGCGGACGCCCGGGCCGCGGCCGTCGTCTGCGACGAGGACAACGGGCGGCGGGACTGCTTCCCCTCCGGGCAACTGCTGCTCGGCGTCGGCGACCACGGGGCCGACAGGGCAACGGACTTGACGGCGGCGGACGCCACGGCAACGGACTCCACGGCAACGGACTTCGCGCCGCCGGACCCGACGGTGGCGGACTTCACGCCGGACGGCTCCCACCCGGCGTACATGATCTACACCTCGGGGAGCACCGGCCGTCCGAAGGGCGTCGTGGTGCCGCACGGGGCGCTGGCCGCCCGCCTGGGGGCCTTCGAGCACGTCTTCCGGCTGAGCGGACGGGACCGCTTCCTCGCCCAGTCCTCGGTGGCGTTCGACGCGAGCATCCTCGACCTGTTCCTGCCGCTGGCCCTCGGCTGCCGGACCTTCATCGCCTCCGACGCCCAGCGCCGCGATCCCGACGAGGTGCGGGGCCTCCTGGAGTCCCGCTCGCTGAACGCCACCTTCGCCACCCCGACCCAGTGGCGCTCCCTCGTCCTGGTCGGCTGGCAGGGCGGCCCCGACATGCGGATGCTGTCCAGCGGCGAGGCGATGCCGCCCTCGCTCATGGAACAACTCGCCCGGCGCGGAACGGTGTTCAACGCGTACGGGCCGACCGAGGCGACGGTCGTGGTGTCGGTGGCGGACCTGCGCGCCGGGGACGCGGTGCACCTGGGCACGCCGCTCCCGGAGGTGGAGCTGAGCATCGAGGACGAGGACGGGACTCCCGTCACCGAACCCGGGCGGGCGGGCGAGCTCTTCATCGGCGGCCCGCACCTGGCCACCGGGTACTGGAACAACCCGGAGCTGACGGCGGAGAAGTTCGCCGGCGGCCGGTACCGGACCGGCGACCTCGCCTCCTGGAACGCCGACGGCTGCCTGCTGTACCACGGCCGGGTCGACGACCAGGTGAAGGTGCACGGCCACCGGATCGAGCTCGGGGAGATCGAGGAGGCCGCGCGCTCGCTCGGGCTCGTCGACGAGATCAAGGTCGTCGTGGACGACGGGGACCCGGTACGGCTGGCGGCATTCTACACCCCGGCGGGACGGACCCCAGCCGAGGTCCGGGCCGCGCTGGCCACCGAACTCCCGGCGTACATGGTGCCCGCGGTGTGGACCGAGGTGGCGGCGCTGCCGCAGGGGACGACCGGAAAGGTGGACCGGCAGGCCCTGTTGGCACTCCTCGACCGGCGCCCGACCGGTGGAACCGCAACCGTGAGCGCGCACCGACCCGCGGTCGGAACCGCGCAGGAACCCACCGGCGGAGCCGACGACGGGCCCGCCGCCGTCGAGGCGGCGCTGCTGGACATCTGGCGGGACGTCCTGGACGAACCCGGCCTGACCGCGGAGAGCGACTTCTTCGCCAGCGGCGGCAACTCGGTGCTCGCCGTCCGCACCGTGAGCCGGGCCCGGGAGGCCGGCATCTCCTACCGGATGTCGGCGCTGTTCGCGAACCCGACCGTCCGGGAGCTGGTGACGACCGGCCTGGCGGTGCCCGGGGCCGCCCCGGGGGAGGGCCGGTCACCGGCCGGGGCCCCGGAACGCTTCGCCCAGCTGCCGAACGCGGAACAGCTGCTGCGCGGCGGCGGGTTGGACGTCGCGCGGGTGCAGGACGCGTACCCGCTCAGCTCCGTCCAGGAGGGCATGCTGGTGCGGTCGCTCACCGCGCCGGAGAGCGGGGACTATCTGATCCGCATCCTGTGCGACCTGCGCGGGGAGCTGGACCAGGAGGCCTTCCGCCGGGCGTGGGAGGAGGAGGTCGCGAGCCAGGACCTGTTGCGTTCGGTGTTCGCGTGGCACGGTCCGTTCCCCTTCCAGGCCGTCCTCGCCGGGCCCGTCCTGCGCTGGGAGGCCCACGACTGGCGGGAGTTGGGGCGGCGGGCCGCCGAGGAGGCCTACCAGGAGCTGAGCGCGGCCCGCTTCGAGGAGGGGCTGGAGTTCGACGCGGCACCGCCCCTGCGGCTCGACCTGATCGATTTCGGCGCAGGGGCCGCCCGGCTCCTGCTCACCTTCCACCACCTGCTCCTCGACGGCCTGAGCATCCCGCTGCTGCTCCGGCGGGTCCTGCGCCGCTACGACGGGGACCCGGCCGTCGCGGGGGAGCCGGTCCTGCGGTTCGGCGACTACGTGTCCTGGACCCGCCGCCCCGCCGGAGAGCCGGCGCAGGCGTTCTGGCGGGACCACCTGGGCGGTAACGGCGGGGAACCGGCCGCGTCCCTGGTGGCCGACCGACCGGACGGTGGCGACGGCGGCCACGGCCACGGGGCCGACGGCGCGCACCAGTCGACCGCCCTGCACCTGGACCCGGACCGCTGGTCCGCCGTCGTCCGGCGCTGCCGCCGGGCCGGGATCACGCCGAGCAGCCTGGTGCAGGCCGTCTGGTGCCGGGTGGCGCAGGCCTACACCCAGGCCGACCGGGTCGTCTTCGGCCTGACCCAGGGCGGGCGCGGCCTCCAGCCGGCCGGGGCGCAGGAGGCGGTGGGCACCTTCGTGGTCACCGTGCCGGTCGCGGTCGTCCCGGGCGCCCACGACTCGCTGACCGCGGTCGCCCGCTCCGTGCAGGAGGCCAACGCCCGGACGGCGGAGCTGGACCACGTTCCGCTCAAGGACCTCCAGCGGATGGCGGGGGCGGGCCCGGACCGCCCGCTCTTCGACTGCCTGCTCTCCTTCGACCGGGAATGGACCCCGCTCACCGTCGGGCGGCTGTCGGTGGTCGCAAGCGAAACGCTGGAGACGACCGAGTACCCGGTCACCGTCAACGTGCTGGAGGGCCGGGACGGCGGCTGCGAGGTGCTCTTCGCCTTCGCGCGCGGCGCCGTCAGCGCCTTCCGGGCGGAGGGGGTGAGCGGACTCTTCGAGCGCCTGATCGGGCTGTGGGCGGACGGCGCCTCCGACCTCCTCCCGGAGCTGCCCGGCGCACCGGCCCGCGACGCGGAACAGCCCCCCGGGAACGCGCGGTTGTACGTGCTGGACCGGACGTTGGCCCCGGTGCCGCACGGCGCACCGGGGGAGCTGTGCCTGGCCGGGATCGTGCCGGCGGGCCAGGAACCGGCCGGGCGGGAACCGGCGGGCCGGCTCGTGCAGGCCCCGTGGGCCGAGGGGCAGTGGCTGATGCGCACCGGGCAACGGGCCCGGCTGCGCCCCGACGGGACGGTCGAGCACCTCGGCGCGCTCGACGCCACGGTGCCTTCCGAGCAGGAACCCGAGGCAACCGCTGCCGCTACCGCTACCGCTACCGCTGCCGCTACCGATCCCGCGCCCGACACCCCGCCCGACGCCCGCCCCCGGACCGAGGCCGAGCACGCGATGGCCCAGGTCTGGCGCGAAGTCCTCCGGGCGGAGGCCGTCGGACGCGACGACAGTTTTTTCGCCCTCGGCGGCGACTCGATCCTCAGCCTCCGGGTGCTGGCGCTGGCCCGCGAGGCCGGCTGGACGGTGGAGCTGCGCGACCTGCTCCGCACGCCCAGGCTGCGCGACTTCGCGGCCACCGCCGGCCGGACCGCCACCGTCGACGGTTCCGCTTCCCCCGCCGAGTCCGGCCGCCGCCCCGGCTCCGAGCTGCTGACGGAGGCCGACCGGCGCGCCCTCCCGGCGGGGATCGAGAGCGCGTTCCCGCTGACCACCCTGCAGTCCGGCATGGTCTACCACACCCAGCTCGACCGGACCGGCGCGATGTACTGGGACGCCTTCGTCTACGAGATCGAGGGCCGCTTCGCCACGGAGGCGTTCCGTGCCGCGCTCGCCGGGCTGGTCGAGCGCCACCCCCTCCTCCGGGCCCGCTTCGAGCTGGCCGCCTTCCGGGAGCCGCTGCAACTGGTCGAGCGGGCCGTCGAGCCCGCGCTGACGGTGGCGGACTGGCGGGCGGTGCCGGACGCCGTGCGGCGTCGGCGCCTGACGGACTGGCGGGACGACCTCTCGGCGCCGTTCGACGCCCAGCGGGCACCGCTGTTCACCGTGGACGTCATGCTCCTGGACGAGGGCCGGTTCGCCGTCGGGCTGCGGCTGTACCACGCGATCGCCGACGGCTGGAGCCTGGCGTCGATGGTCACCGAGCTGCTGCTCGACTACCAGCGGCGGCTCACCGGGGAGGGCGAGCCGATCGCGGCGCCCCGGGCCGACTACGCCGAGTTCGTCGCGCTGGAACGCGCCGCGGTGGCCGACCCGGACCAGCGGGCGTTCTGGTCCTCCTACCTGGGCGACGCCGAGACCGTACGGCTGCCGACCCGCCGCCCGCTGCGGGACGCCGACCGCCTCGGCACCCGCGAGCTGCGCAGGTACGCGCTCCCCCGGGAGCTGGTGGGCGCGCTGGACGCGCTCGCCGCGGAGCTGGACGTACCGGTCCGGCAGCTCTTCCTGGCGGCCCACTTCCGGGTGCTGTCGATGATCTGCGGGCAGACGGACGTGGTCTCGGGGGTCGTCATGAACGGCCGTCCGGAGACCCTGGACGCGGACCGGGTGGTCGGCCTGTTCCTCAACGCCGTCCCGCTGCGGCTCGACCTGCGCGGCGGCCGGTGGCGGGACCTGGTGCGCGCGGTCGCGGACACCGAACTCGCCGTCGTGCCGCACCGCCGGTACCCCGTCTCGGAGATCAAGCGGCACTGCGTCTCGGGCGGCCTGTTCGACGTCGCGTTCAACTACGTGGACTTCCACGTCTACACCCGGGCCGCCGAGCAGCTGCGGGCGGTGCGGATCCGCGGGATGGAGCACCGCGACGTGATGAACTTCGCGCTCTGCGCCACCTTCTACCGCGGCTGGCCGTACGACAGCGAACTCACCCTCGCCCACGACCCGGACTGCTTCACCGCCGAGCAGATCGACGACTTCGGCCGCTACTACCTGGCGGCGCTGACGGCCATGGCCCGGTCCGGCGACGCCCCGTACCAGGCGCCCCTGCTGGACGCCGCCGAACGGGACGGCCTCGCCCTGGCCGGCCCGCCGCCGGCCGACCGCGCCGCGCTCCTCGACCGGGTGTGGGAGCACGCGGCCCGCACCCCGGACGCCCCGGCGGTCACGGACGCCACGCGCACCCTCGGCTACCGCGAGCTGGCCGAGCTGACCGCGGCCGTCGCGGCCGCCCTGCGGGAGGCGGGCGCGGGCCCCGGCGACGTGGTCGGGGTGAAGGTGCGCCGGGACGCCCGGCTGCCCGCGGCCCTGCTGGGCGTCATGGCGGCCGGAGCCGCCTACCTCCCGCTCGACGGCCGGGCCCCGGCCGACCGCGAACGCTTCCTGCTCGACGACGGCGGGGCCGCCCTGGTGCTCTGCGACGCGGACACCCGCGACACCCTGCCCGCGGGCACCCGCACGCTGGACCTGGACGGGATCACGCCCGCGCGCACCCCCTGGCCCGGCGCCGCCCCGACACCCGACCCGGAGTCGGCCGCCTACCTGATCCACACCTCCGGCTCCACCGGGCGGCCGAAGGGCGTCCTGGTCCGGCACCGCAACCTGGACAACCTGCTGGCGGGGATGGCCGGGAGCCCCGGCCTCGGGGCCGCCGACCGGCTGCTCGCCACCACTGCCGTCGGCTTCGACATCGCGGCCCTGGAGCTGTTCCTGCCGCTGCGCCAGGGCGCCCGGGTGGTGGTCGCCCCGGACGCCGTCACGCGGGACCCGCTGGCCCTGGCCGGCCGGCTGGAGGCGCACGACATCACGGTCATGCAGGCGACCCCGTCCCAGTGGGCGCAACTGCTGGACGCGGGCTGGCGCGGGAAGGCCGACCTCAGGGCGCTGTGCGGCGGCGAGCCGCTGCCGGGCCCGCTGGTGGCGCCGCTGCGGGCCGCCTGCCGCGAACTGTGGAACATGTACGGCCCCACGGAGACGACCGTCTGGTCCTCCTGCGCCCGGGTCGAGCCGGGCGAGCCGGTCCGGCTCGGCACGCCCACCGCCGACACCCGGATGTACGTGCTGGACGCCCACCTGGCCCCCGTACCGCGCGGCGTGGCCGGGGAGTTGTGCATCGCCGGCGGCGGCGTGGCGGCCGGCTACCGCGACCGGCCCGGACTGACCGCCGAGCGCTTCGTCCGCGACCCGGCCGACGGCGGCCCGATGTACCGGACCGGCGACCTCGCCCGGATCGACGAGCACGGCCGGGTCGAGTACCTCGGACGCCTCGACCACCAGGTCAAGATCCGCGGGCACCGGATCGAACTCGGCGAGGTCGAGAACCTCCTCGAACGGCACCCGGACGTCGGCAAGGGGATCGCCGCGCTGCACCGCCACCCCGAGCGCGGCGGGGAACTCGTCGGCTACGTCACGCTCGCCGCCGGCGCGCTCGCCCGGCGCTCCGCCGCACTGCACCGCGCCCAGGTGGCCCACTGGGAGGACGTCTGGTCCTCGGTCTACTCCGGCGCCGACGATGCCGACGACGGTGCCGAGGCTGCCGAAGCCGCCCCCGGACTGCTCAACCTGGCCGGGTGGAACAGCAGTTACACCGGCGGGCCGATGCCGGACGGCGAGATGCGGGAGTGGATCGACACCACGGTCGAGCGGATCCGGTCGCTGGGCGCCCGGCGGATCCTGGAGATCGGCTGCGGCACCGGCCTCCTGCTGGGCCGCCTGGCCCCGCACTGCGACCGCTACGTGGGCACCGACGTGTCCGCCGCGGCCCTCGACCGGGTCCGCGAAGGCGTGCTGTCCGCCCCCGGACTCGCGGGCTGCGACGTGCGGTTGGTGCAGGCCCCGGCCGACGACCTGAGCCGGCTCGGCGACGAGCGCTTCGACCTGGTGGTGCTCAACTCGGTCGTCCAGTACTTCCCCAGCCGCGCCTACCTCGACCAGGTGCTCGCCGGGGCCGTCGCGGTGCTCGACGGGGCGGGCCGGGTGCTGGTCGGCGACGTACGGCACCTCGACCTGGCCGCCGCGATGTACGCCTCGGTCGCCGACCACCGCGGCACCCTGGCGGGTTCGACGGTCGACGAGGCGGTGGCGCACGGACGGTCGCAGGAGAAGGAACTCCTGCTCGCCCCGGGCTACTTCACCGGTCTTGCGGAGCTCGGCGTCACCCGGGCCGAGGTCCTGTTGCGCCGGGGAGCCGTCCACAACGAGCTGACCCGCTTCCGCTACGACGCGGTGCTGCACGTCGGCGCGACCGCCCCGACCGTCGAGGTCGACTGGATCGAAGGGGCCGACGGGACCGACCGGATCGGCCGGACCGACGGGGGCGCCGGGCCGCTCGAACTCGCCGCGCTGGAGCACCGGTTCGGCACCGGCGCGGCGTTCGGCCTGCGCCGGGTCGCCAACGCGCGGCTGGCCCGGGAACGGCTCCTCCTCGGCGGCGAGGCCGACGGCGCCGGGGTGCCGGAGGCGGACGTCGAGGTGCTCAGCGCCCTCGCGGAGCGGTACGGCTACCGGGCCCACGCCAGTTGGGCCGCCGAACACCCGCTCGGCGCCTTCGACGTGGCCTTCGTCCCGCACACCCTGGCGGGCGTGCCCGACGTCCCGGTGGCGCCGCGCCGCGACCGCCCGACCAACACGCCGCTGCTGGCGGAGCTGGAGCGCGGCCTGGCCGCCGAACTCCGTGCGACCCTGGCCGCCGAGCTGCCCGAAGCCGCCGTGCCCACCCAGCTGGTGCTGCTGGAGGCGCTGCCGCTCACCCCCAACGGCAAGGTCGACCGCGGGCGGCTGCCCGACCCCCGCTCGGCACCGGCCGGCGACGCGTACGTGGCGCCGCGCAACGACGCCGAACGGCGGCTGTGCGAGCTCTGGGCCGACCTGCTCGGGGTGGAACGCGTCGGCGTGCACGACGACTTCGTCCGGCTGGGCGGCCACTCCCTGCTGGCCACCCGGCTGATCACCCGGGTCAACCGGGCCTTCGCCCGGGACCTGCGGCTGCGCGACCTGTTCGCCACCGCCACCGTGGCCGGGCTCGCCGCGGAGATCGAACGGCGTGAACCGCCCGCCGATGACCGGGCGGCCGAACGCCCCCGGATCCAGCGCCGACGGCGTGCTGCCCGATGACCCCACCGAGCGACACCACGCGACGACCGGAGACGCCCGATGCAGCCTGACGTTCTTCCCCTGTCCTTCGCCCAGTCGCGCCTGTGGTTCCTGGAGCAGCTCTTCCCGGGGCGGGCGACCTACCACCTGCCGCTGTTCGTCACCCTGGACGGCCCGGTGGACCAGGAGGCGCTGCGAACGGCGCTCGGCGAGGTCGCCGACCGGCACGAGGCGCTGCGCTCGACCTTCCCCGACCGGGCCGGCGAGCCGCGCCAACTCGTCCACGAGCGCGCGGTGGTGGACTTCGCGGTGGTCCCCGCGGAGGCCGACGTCGACGCGCAGCTGCTGCGGCTGGTCGGGCGCCCCTTCGACCTGGCGGCCGGACCGCTGTGGCGGGTGCGGCTGTTGCGGGTCGGGCCGCGCGCGCACGTCCTCGCGGCGGTGTTCCACCACCTGGTCGGCGACGGCTGGTCGTTGGGGATCTTCACCCGGGAGCTCGGGCACCACTACAACCGCGCGGTGCGCGGCGGCGTCAGCGCCCTCGCCGAACCCGCCGAACCCGCCGAACCCGCCGAACCCGCCGAGCCCACCGAACTCGCCGAGCCGGAGATCCAGTTCGGCGACTACGTGCTCTGGGAGCGCGAGCAGCTGTCGGACGAACGCCTGGCGCGCGGGCTGCGGTTCTGGAAGGAGCGGCTGGACGGCGCCCCCGACCTGCTCGCCCTGCCGACGGACCGGCCGCGCCCGGCGGTGGCCTCCGACGCGGGCCGGCTGTTCGGGACCCGGCTGCCCCGCACGCTGTCCGAGGAGGTCCGCCGCCTCGGCGCGCGCGAGGGTGTCACGCCCTTCATGGTGCTGCTGGCCGGGTACGCCGTCCTGCTGCACCGCTACGCCCAGTCCCCGGACCTCGTGGTGGGCGTCCCCACGGCCGGCCGTTCGCAGCCCGAGACCGAGGGCGTGATCGGCTACTTCGCCAACACCGTCCCGCTGCGCCTGCGGGTCGACCGGGGCCAGGGCTTCCGCGAGCTGCTCCAGCAGGTCAAGCAGACGACCCTGGACGCCCACGACCACCAGGACATCCCGCTCGACCTGCTGGTCGACGAGCTGGGGGTGGCGCGGGACCTCAGCCGCAGCCCGCTGATCCAGACGCTGTTCGTGCTGCTGGAGGAGGGCCGCTCCACGCTCGGGGCCGGGCGCAGCGGGCTGGAGCTGGACGGGGTGACGGCCACCGGCCGCCGTCCGGTGACCGGGCACGCCAAGTTCGACCTGTCGCTGGTGGCCGAGGAGACCGGGCGGGGCTACGCCCTGGAGTTCGAGTACGCCACCGACCTGTTCGTCGAGTCCACCGTCCGGCGGATGGCGGAGCACTACGCCCGGCTGCTGGCCGGGGCGGTCGCCGACCCGGCCCGGCCGGTGGGCGAACTCCCGCTGGAGGACCCGGCGGTGGTGGCCGAGCGGGTCCGGTCCCTGAGCGGCGCGGACCTGCCGCACGACCGGGACGTCCTGCTGCACCAGTACGTCGAGCGGTTCGCGCGGAGCACCCCGGACGCCCCGGCGCTCCGGGGCGAGCACGGCGACCTGACGTACCGCGAACTGAACGAGCGAGCCAACCGCTTGGCGCGGGCCCTGGTGGCGCGTGGCGCGGGGCCCGGCGCGGTCGTCGGGATCGCGCTGCCGACCGGGCCCGAGCTGGTGACCGCGATGGTCGCGGTGGTGAAGACCGGGGCGGCGTACCTCGCCGTCGAGGTGAACCACCCGGCCGAGCGGATCCGGTCGGTGCTGGCCGACGCGGGCGCGGCGGTCGTGGTCACCACGCCCGGGCTGCGCGCGACCGTGGCGGGCCGCGCCGAGGTGCTGGTCCCCGCGGACCCGGCCGTGCGCCGGGGCATCGAGGCGCTCGGGTCGGCCGACCTCGGGGTGTCCGTCGGCGCGGACGCGATGGCCTACCTGGTGTACACCTCCGGGTCGACCGGCGAGCCCAAGGGCGTGCCGATCACCCACCGCAGCGTCACCCGGCTCTTCCCCGACCCCGATCCGCTGTACGCCTTCGGGCCGGACGACTGCTGGACCCTGTTCCACTCCTGCGCGTTCGACCTCTCGGTCTGGGAGATCTGGGGCGCGCTGAGCCACGGCGCGGTGCTGAGCCCCGTCCCGCCGACGGTCGCCCGGGCCCCGGAGGAGTTCGCCGACCACCTGGTGCGGCACCGGGTCGGCGTGCTCAACCAGACCCCGGCGGCCTACGAGCAGCTGCTGGACCACTTCGCCCGGCACGGCGTCCCCGACGGGCTCCGGCTGCACACCGTGATCGTGGGCGGCGAGGCGTGGGGCGAGGAACTCGCCGAGCGGCACCGGGTGTTGCTCGGCCAGGTGGCGCTGTTCAACGAGTACGGCCCGGCGGAGGCGGCGGTGTGGACGGCGCACCGGCTCGTCCACGACCCGGTGACGAAGCGCTCGCACCCGGTCGACCTCGGTGTGCCGCACAGCCGGAGCCTGGTCGTGGTGCTCGACGAGGGCGGCCGGCCGGTGCTCCCGGGGGCGGTCGGCGAGATCTGCCTCGGCGGCGAGGGGCTCACCCGGGGCTACTGGAAGCGGCCGGAGCTGGACAAGGCCGCGTTCTTCGAGGCGGTCCTGCCGGGGGTCGGGGCGCAGCGGCTCTACCGCACCGGGGACCTGGGCCGGTGCACCGCCGACGGCCGGGTCGAGTTCGTCGGCCGCAAGGACCGCCAGGTGAAGATCCGCGGCTACCGGATCGAGCTGCGCGAGGTGGAGCGCGCGCTGCTGGCCCTGCCCGGGGTCCGGGAGGCGCTGGTCACCGCCGTCGACGGGCGGCTGGTCGCCCATGTGGTGCCGGAGCCGGGGGCCGAGGCGCCGGGGGCCGGCGCCGGCGTTGACGCCCGAACCACCGAAGCCGCCCTGACCGGCGCGCTGCGCGCCCGGCTGCCGCTCCACCTGGTCCCCGCCCACGTGGTGCTGCTGGACGCGTTCCCGCTGACCGCCAACGGGAAGGTCGACCACGACCGGCTGCCCGCGCCGCGTGCGGCGGACCGTGCCGCCGGGGTGGAGCCGAGCACCCCGACCGAGAAGCTGGTCGCCGGGGTGTTCGCCGAGACCCTCGGCGTCGACTCCGTCCCCGCCGACGCCGACTTCTTCGACCACGGCGGGCACTCGCTGCTCGCGACCCAGGCCGCCGCCAGGATCGCCGACCGGTCCGGCCGGCCCTGCCCCGTCCGCGCGCTGTTCGAGTGCGGCACGGCGACCGCGCTGGCCCGGTGGCTGGACGAGGCCCGGTCGGCGGCCGGCGGGCCCGCCGACCCGGACGGCCCGGCGCTGCCGCGGATCGTCGCCGACCCGCAGCGGCGCTACGAGCCCTTCCCGCTGACCGACGTGCAGCAGGCGTACTGGGTGGGGCGGACGGGCGCGCTGGACTTCGGCGAGGTCTCGGTCCACTGCTACGTGGAGTACGACGTGCCGGACCTCGACGTGGGGGGCGGGGGGGGGGGGGGGCGGGGGGGGGGGCGCGGGCGCCGGGTGCCGCGGCGGGGGGTGGGGGGGGGGCGGGTGCGGGGGCGGGCCCCCGGGACGGGGTGCCGGGACGCGG